>JBIOZN010000510.1:0-11553 GCA_044871175.1 Acidimicrobiales bacterium
CGAGCTGCTTCTCGAGGGCGGTGAGGGGGCAAGCGAGGTGGGCCAGGTTCACCGCGACGGTCGCCGCCAACGCTGTGACGTGGGCCGGGAGGAGGCGCGGCCAGCGGAGACCGGCCGGTGCTCCGACCACGAGGAAGGCGATCAGGCTCAGGTGGCCGAGGGCGACCACGCGGGCGAGCACGACGAACGCCACGACCGCAATGTACGGCCGGCGGGGTCGCCCTGCGCCTCGGTCGCCAAGGACACGAGGGACGGCAGGCGTCAGACGCTGGGCTCGGCGCGCGGGTCGGCGGCGGGAGCGGTGGAGGCCGCGCCCGTCGTTTCGGCGCCTGCCGTCGTGCCGGCGCCCGCCGCCCCGGCGGCGCCCGCGCCGACTTCGCCGGCGGCGGCCGCCGGCTCGAGGCCCAGCTCGGCGCGCAGCTGGCTGAGCCGCGACTGCGCCTCCACGTTCACCGTCGCCTGCTCGATCTCCAGGATCCGGGCGTCGACCGAGCTCTCCTGCAGCTCGGCCTGCCCCTTGGCCCGGGCGTAGCGGGCCTCGATCTTGTTGCGCACCTCGTCGAGCGTGGGCACGTCCTCACCGACGGTCTCGCCCAGCGTGGCCATCGTCTTGTTGAGCTGCTCTTGCATCTTGGCCTGGTCGAGCTGGCTGAGCAGCTTCTGGCGCTCGGCCAGCTTGCGCTGCAGCTCGGTGGCGTTGCGCTGCACCGCCGCTTTGGCCTGGTCGGACGCCTGCGCGGCCTGGAGCACGAACGTCTTCTGCTCCTCGACGTCGCGCTCGAGCTGGATGAGCCGGTTGGTGATGGCCTCGGCCGCGCTGGTGAGCTGCAGGGCTCGCGCGGCGTCACCCTTCTTGGTGGCGTCGTCGGCCATCAGCACGGCCTGGCGGGCGTTGGCGTTGGCCTTCTCCAGCTCTTGCATCGAGCGGTTGAGCCGCATCTCCGCCTGCTTCTGGTTGGCGATGACGTTGGCGGCCTGCTCGGTGAGCTGGCGGTGGTTCTGCTGGGCCTCCATGAGCGCCTGCTCGAGCTGGATCTTCGGGTCGGCGCGCTCGTTGAAGGACGACGACGTCTTGGCCGTCAGGTACTTCCACCAGCGCTTGAGGACCTTGAACATGGTCGCGAGCCTACGGGCTAGCGCGCGCCCAGCCGCTCGCCGATCCACCACGCCAGGTCGTGGCGGGCGGGGTGCTCGAGCACGACCCGGCAGGGGCGCTGCAGGCGCGTCTCGATCACCAGCACCTCGTCGGCCTTGCGCACGTCCCAGAACTGCCGGGCGTTGGGACGACCCTTCACCGTGTACCGGCCGGCCAGGATCCGGCCCGGCCAGGCGGTGCCCCCCAGCCGCCACCCCACGTCGCGGCGCACCTCCTCCCTGGGCGCCACTCGGGCCGACTCGATGTCGGCCACGGCGAGCTCGAAGCCGCGCGACAGGCACCAGACGCGGTCCCAGCCCGAGAACCGGATCTCGACGCGGTCGTCGAGCACCTGGACATCGATCGCCATCGGGCCACGCTAGGCCGCGTCAGGCGGCGGGCCGGAGGCGGCGCCGCACCCGCCGGGCGATGCCGGTCACGTAGTCGAGCTCGGGTGCGTGCAGGAACCGCAGCAGCCCGAGGTAGAGGACGACACCGATCAGCGTGCCGGCCAGTAGGCGGGCGAGGGCGCCGCGGCCTTCGTCGGCGCCCATGGTCCGGGTGAGCAGCCACACGACCTCACCCATGACGACGGCGGCGATCATCGGGCGCCACAGCCCGTTGAACGTGGGCCGGGCGGGGAAACCGCCGAGGCGCCGGCCGAGCACGACAAAGGTGAGAACGGCGGCCACGATGTAGGCGAGGGCGAAGCTCCAGGCCAGCCCCTGGACGCCGTAGCGGTCGTACAGCACCAGGGCGAGCACGATGTTCACCCCGTTCTCGATCACGTTGAGGATGAACGGCGTGCGCGTGTCCTGCAGGGCGTAGAAGCTGCGCAGCAGGAACAGGTAGGCGCTGAAGGCGGCCAGCCCGAGGGCGAAGGCGGCCAGGATCTGGGCCACGCGGGTGGCGTCGTCGGCCGAGAAGCTGCCGTAGCGCAGCAGGGCGGTGGCCAGCGGGTGCGCGAGGGTGACGTAGCCGACCGCCGCCGGCAGCACCAGGAACACGATGAGCCGCAACCCGAGCGACGTCCGGTCGCGGAAGCGCCCGATGTCACCCCGGCTGGCCGCCTGGGCGAGGTCGGGCGCGAACGTCGTCATGATCGACACGGCCAGCAGCCCGTGGGGCAGCTGGAAGAACTGGAAGGCCACCACGTAGGCCGAGTAGTCGGCCGAGCGGCTCTGGGCCAGGGCGGTGACGATGGCCAGCGCGACCTGGTTGGCCACCACGTAGCCGATCGTCCAGCCCGACAGCCTGATCAGCCGCCGCACCGCCGGGTGCCGCACCTCAGGAACCCAGCGGAGGTGCACACCGGCCCGGCGGAGGGCCACGACGAGGGCCGCCACCATGGCCACGCTTCCGAGTAGCGACCCCAGCCCCAGCACGGTGACGAGCGAGGGGTGGCGGGCGGCGGCGTCCAGGTTGCGCTGGTCGAACATGGCCCGCACGGCGACGAAGCTGGCGATGACGACGACGTTGTTGAGCACCGGCGCGTAGGCGAAGGCGACGAAGCGGCGCCGGGCGTTGAGCAGGGCCGTGCCCAGCGCCGTGCAGCCCAGCAGGAAGATCTGGGGCAGGAACCAGCGGGCCAGGTCGGTGGCCACCGAGCGGTAGGTCGCGACGTCGGCCCCCTCGGCCCGCACCAGGTAGAGCCGGATGATGAGGGGCGCCCCGAGCGTGGCGAGCACGGTGAGCCCGGCCAGGGCGAGGGCGGTGACGGTGATGATGGCCGACGTCGCCCGCTCGTCGCGGCGCTCGTCGGCCTCGACGAAAAGCGGTACGAGCGACGCCGTGAGGATGCCGCCCAGCAGCAGCTCGTAGACGATGACCGGGACGTTGTTGGCCAGGTTGTAGGCGTCGGTGAGCCGGTCGAGGCCCAGGGCGTAGGCCAGCGCGGCCACCCGGGCCAGGCCCGTGAGGCGTGACAGCAGCGTGCCCGAGGCGACGACGACGTTGGCCGCCAGCAGCCCCTGGCGGCGGCCGGGCGGGCCGGCGGTGGTGACGCCCTCGCCCTCGTCCTCGCCGGTCGGGTCAGGCCCGCCCCACGGTGGCGTGGAAGTGACCCAACGCTCGCCACCGGGGCCCGGCGCATCGCTCACCCGCTCGGCGATGGGGCCGCCCTCCCGCCCTCTTCGTCGTCCCCCGGTCGGGGCGGGGGGAGCGTCATGGGGTCGGAGAGCGCGGCGTCCAGGGGTGCGTTGGCCCGCTCGGTGTCCTCCAGGGCCAGCCGCAGGGCCTCGAGCTCGCCCACGATGTCGCCCACGTCGGTGTCGAGCCCGAGCAGCTGGTCCTCGTCGCCCGTGCCCACCGACAGCTCGATGGCCCGCGCCACCGCCTCGTCGAGGCGGGCGTCGAGCAGGCGCAGCTGCTGCTCGGCCTCGACCACCGTGCGCTGCATGCGGTCGGCGGCGGCCGCCTGGGCTCGCAGCGACTCGACCGCGCCCTGGAGGTGACGGCTGGGCTGCCCGCCGGCGCGGGCCAGGTCGGCCTCGGCGGCGTCGAGGTCCTGGGCGACGCGGACGGGATCGAGTTGGGCCCGGGCCCGGCTCAGCTCCTGGCCCCGGTTGGCCACGCGCCACACGTCCTGCACCCCCTCCTCGATGCGCTCGCCGATCCCCCCCAACCGGTCGCGGATCGGCCCCCCGCGTGTCGCCCGCACCGCCCCGTTGAAACGGTTCCGGGCCTGCTGGGCGTGGAGCACGAAGCGGCGCCAGGGGTCGACGAGGGCGTAGGCGTCGATGTCGGGTCCCTGCGGCGCCCGGGGTACGGCGGCCGCCACGCGGGCGCCCCAGGCGGCGGCGGCCAGACCGATGGCGCCCGGGATCCCCAGTCCGGTCACGATGCCGACGGCCGCGCCGGCACCGGCGAGCACGATGCCGAGCGGCGAGAACATGGCCCGTGCCACCCGGGGAGTGAAGAAGCGGTCCCGGAACGCCATCACACCTCAGAAGTTGGAGACGACGGCGGTGAACACCTGGTCGATCGTGGTGGGGTCGGTGGAGCTGTACACGGCCGCGTTGGTGGCCTCGGCGATGCGGCGCAGGGTGGCCAGGTCGGCCTCCTGCCCGTAGGCGATGGGGAACACCCGCACGGGCCGGCTGGCGGCGCCCTCGCTGCCCGCCTCCAGCGCGGCGATCAGGGCGTCGAGCTGCTGGGCGTCGTCGCTGGGCTGGGCGTCGTCGTTGACACCGTCGGACAGCAGCACGATGGCGTTGATCTTGGCGGGGTCGAAGGCGCTCAGCATCGACTCGTAGGACGCTTGCGTGGCAGCGTAGAGCGGCGTGCCCCGCACGGGCACGAGACCCTCGATGGCGCTGCGCAGGCTGTCGGCGTTGGCGCTCAGCGGCCCCACCGGGACGACGTCGACGTAGGTGACATTGGGGTCGCTGGTGACGTCGGTCGAGAAGATGCGCAGCCCCACCTCGTCGTTGGGCCCGAAGCGGTCGAGGGAACGCACCGCCGCCGCCTTGGCTAGGTCGAGCTTGGTCTCGCTGCTGCCCGCCGCCGCCTGGTCGCCCATCGAACCCGACACGTCGATCAGCAGCATCACCCGGGCCGCCTTCCGCTGGCGGTTCCAGGCGTCGAGGATGGCCACCATGACGTCGGGGCGGGGGACCTCGAGCAGCGTCTGGGGCTGGGACGGATCGACGCCGTTGGCCGCCTCGACGGGCGCGCCGACGGGTACGGCGGGGTTGCCGGGCCGGAAGTTGAACTCCAGGACCTTGGCCTGGTTCTCCGGCTGGGTGACGAAGTCGGTGAAGCGGGTGGCCGCCTCGCGCTGGTCGGCGTCGACCCAGGGCGCATCGAGGATGTAGAACGGATTGTCGGAGTACAGCGTCCCCTCGGACGGGTAGATGGCCACCAGCGGGACGCGGGGCGGGCGGGCCACCTCGCCGGCGTCGAGCACGCCGTCGGGGTTGCCGGCGTTGTAGTCGAGCACCGACTTCTCCTCCACGGCCACGGCTGAGGCGTAGGTGAGGGCGGTGCCCCGGGCGTCGGCCCGGTACCAGTTGTTGAGGAACGTGAGCGTGGTGTCGCCGTAGTGCACGACGCTGTTCTCGACGCCTTGGGCGAAGGCGACGACCTCGGGGCGGGCCAGGTCCTCCGACGTGAGGCCCTGGGTCTTGCCGGTGGCGGCGTAGTACTCGGCGATCGTGAAGTTGAGCCCGCTGGTGGAGAAGTTGGGGTTCGTCTTGCCCAGCCGGAAGGGGCCCCACTCGGGATGGCCGTAGGCGGCCCACCCGGCCGGGTTCTCGGCCAGCTTGACGATGTCGGTGAAGCCGACGGGGGTCGCCGGGTAGCCGAGGGCGTCGGCCATCGGTTTGGGCATGGCGATCACCAGCGGCGTCACCATGAACGGCGTGCTGTCGCCCACGATGGGAGCCTTGCCGGCGGCCTGCCGGCGCTGGTTGACGATCTGGCCCCAACCGCTGGCGGCGGGGGACCAGATCACCGGTTGCGGGCCGTTCACGCTGGGATCGGGCCAGTCGTCGACCAGCAGCTGGGCGGCGGCACCCGAGGCCTTGACCTTCGGGCGCACGACGGCGCACTGCCCGTTCACCGAGGCGGCGGGGGAGTTGTTGAACGCGCTGGCCAGCTCGGTGAGCAGGCTGATCTTCTCGGAGGAGACGGCGACGTCGACGGTGGTGCAGTCCCCGCCGGCGGTGGTGTCGCCGAAGTCGGTGTCGTCGCCGGCGTCGTCGCCGCTGGTGCCGGTGCCGCTGCAGGCGGCCAGCAGGGCCAGCGTGAGGGCGAGGGTGAGGGCGGCGAGGAGCTTTGGCACGGGCGTTCTCGTCGGCGTTCTCACCGGACCTCGTCCCACACGTCCGTGCGCAGGGCCTGGACGACCCCCGCCGGCGGTAGCCCCGTGTCGGCGGCGGTGTCGGGCTGCCAGCCGGCCCCGACGAGCGCCGGCCCGACGACGCCGGCCACTGCGGCGCCGTCGCCCGCGGTGACCGCGACCACCGCCTGTGCGCGCACCACCGGGTCAGGGTAGATGGCGAACTGACCCGCCCGGGGGGACACGACCGGGTCGGCCTCGGCCTGGGTCGTCCCGACGATGTCGAGGCTGCCCGTCTGGATGACCATCACCTGCAGTGCCGACGCGCCCCGAAACGCCACGCTGGGTACGGCGTCTTCCAGGCGGTTCAGCGCCTCACGGAGCTGGGGGTCGTTCACGTCGAAACCGGGGCCGCCGGCGATGCCGGTGGCCGCGCCGGCGAAGACGACGGCGCCCCGAGCCGTCGGTGCGGGGTCGTCGTGTCCGACCTTCAGGCGGCCCCACGCCCCCTGACCCCCCAGGTCGGCCCACGAGGCCGGGCCCTTGGCGGCCAGGCAGGACCAGGTGGGATCGCCGCCACAGGCCGCGGTGAGGGCCTCGCCCCGGTCGCTGCGGGCGACCAGCACCAGCGGCGTCGTGGCCACCGGCACTGTCGTGGCGAACATGGGGCCGGCCAGGGCCCGCTGGCGGTTCTCGTTCACGATCTCGGGCAGCGGCGCCAGTGTCACCCAGGCCGCGGGACGCGGGCCGGCGTCGGGGGCCGACAGCCGGTCGATCGTGGTGCCGGCGGGCTCGATCACCACGTTCGCCCCGAGGGCGGCGCAGGCCTGCTGGAGCGACGGGTCGCAGATCACCGGTCCACTCGCGGGCGCCGTGGTGCTGGGGCCGACGGTGGCCTGGTCGTCATCTTCGTCGTCGAGGCGATTCCGCACGACGACGGCCGCCACCACCAGGCCCACGGCCGCCACCAGCGCGAGCACCCGGCGCACAACGGGCGAGCGTAGGGGCGGCAGTTGCGCCGGCCACCGCGCCGCCGCCGCGCGTCTGTGGAGGGTTGGGGTCGCCTGGCGACCCCAACGCGTCACGAAGCCGCCGGCGCCTCCTCGATGTCGGCGGCGATGAGGGTGGTGAGCTGCTCCTCGGTGGGCTCGTCGAGGTGCACGAGCCGGGTCGCCTGGTTGGCGACGGCCCGCTCGAACAGGTTGCGCACCAGCCGGGCGTTGCCGAAGCCCCGGCCGCGGGGCTGGGCGGCCAGCACCCGGCGCACGGCCAGGAGGGCGTCGTCGGTGGGGTCGTAACGGCCCGACGTGCCCATGGTGACGAAGATCCGCACGAGCTCGTCGTCGGTGTAGTCGGGGAAGGCGATGGTGCGGGGGAAGCGCGAGCGCAGCCCGGGGTTGGCGGCGATCAGCTCGTCCATCTCGGCGGGATAGCCGGCCACGATCACGACGAGGTCGTCGCGGTGGTCCTCCATGTACTTCACGAGGGTGTCGACGGCCTCGCGGCCGAAGTCGTTCTCGCCGCCCCGGGCCAGCGCGTAGGCCTCGTCGATGAGCAGCACGCCGCCCAGGGCCTGTTCGACGACGGCGCGGGTCTTGGTGGCCGTCTGGCCGACGTAGCCGGCCACCAGGGCCGAGCGGTCGGTCTCCACCAGCTGGCCTCGCTCGACGGCGCCCAACGTGCGGTAGATGGCGGCCAGCAGGCGGGCAACCGTCGTCTTGCCGGTACCGGGGTTGCCGGTGAAGACGAGGTGGAGGCTCACGTCGGTGACCGGCAACCGGTGCTGGGCCCGCAACTGGTTGACCTGCAGGAGATCGGCGATCAGGCGGACCTCGGCCTTGACCTCGGCCAGGCCCACGAGGGTGTCGAGCTCGGCGAACAGCTCGTCGAGCGGGCGAGCCGGCGGGAGCTCGCCGGCGGTGGTGGCGGCCGGGCTGGCGGGTGGGCGGCCGGCGGCCGTGACGGCCGGTGCACCCGGGGTCGCTGACGCCGTGGGGGGCAGCGTCGGGGCGCCGGCCGAGGCGGCGGGCGGCGCCGGTGCACCCGGTGCGGCGGGGCCGGTGCCGCCGGGCGTCGCCGGTGACCTCGGCGGCGGGCTCGCCGGCCGGGCCGCACCTGCGCGGCCCGGGCGGGGCACACCGGCGGCGTCGAAGGCGGCCAGCAGCGTCGTGCGGAACCGGTCGATGGCGGCCAGCTCGGCGGGCGAGGGCACCTGGTCGAGGGCGGCCACGGCGTGGGCCACACCGAGGGCGCGGGCGTAGTAGCGCGTGGCGACGGCGGTGCCGTCCCGGGCGTCGGCCCGCACGAACAGGTCGCACAGCACCGAAGGGGCCTCCAGCCACCGGCGCCGGCCGCCGAGCAGGCCGGAACGGCGGAGCTCGGCAGGCAGCACGCCGGCCAGCTTGGGGTCGAGCTGGGCGGCGAAGGCGCCGGTGTAGGCCCACAGCTCGGCGTCGGTGTGGCGCTCGTCGGCGTCGATCACGGCGGCGACCAGGTTGGCGGCCTCCACCGCCACGTCGTGGCGCAGTGCGTCGGACGGCCGGCCCGACAGCGAGGCCAGGGCGGCGCTCAGGTCGTCGACGAACTCGCCCACCGCCCGCCCGAGCGCGCTGCCCTCACTCACCACGCCGTGATCCTTCCCAACCCGAGCCCCCGGTAGGTGCACTCGCCTGCCTTAGGCAGCCGGATGCACCGTAGAGGTGCAGATCCCTGACTGAAGCGAGCGGCGGTCCGGCCGCCGGGGGCCGCGGCGTCCCGGGTCGCGTGCCGCTGTGCCCCCGCCGAGGTGCAGATCCCTGCCTCAGGCAGCCGGATGCACCGTAGAGGTGCAGATCCCTGACTGAAGCGAGCGGCGGGTGCGGCGGGCCGGGTGCGGCGCCCGCCCGCCAGGGACCGGGCCGTAGCCTGAGGCGATGGCCACCCTCACCGAGCTCGGGTCGCGGGCCCGGGGCGCCGTCCGGCCGCTCGCCCGGGCCTCGTCGGCCGTACGCGACGACGCCCTGCGCACCGCCGCCGACCTCCTCGTCGAGCGCGGCGACGACGTGCTGGCCGCCAACGCCGCCGACGTGGAACGGGCCGAGCAGGCCGACGCCTCGCCCACGGTCGTCGACCGTCTGCGCCTGACCCCGGCTCGTGTCGAGAGCATGGCCGCCGGCCTGCGCCAGGTCGCCGACCTGCCCGACCCCGTCGGCGAGATCGTCGACGGCTGGGTGCGCCCCAACGGCCTGCGCATCCGCCGGGTGCGCGTCCCCCTCGGCGTCGTCGGGATCATCTACGAGAACCGGCCCAACGTCACCAGCGACGCCGCCGGCCTCTGCGTGAAGGCGGGCAACGTCGCCTTCCTGCGGGGCTCGTCGGGCGCCATCTCCTCCAACCAGGCCATCGCCGCCGTGCTGCGGGAGGGCTTCGCCAAGGCCGGCCTGCCCGCCGACGCCGTGGTGCTGGTGGACGACACCAGCCGGGACGCCAGCGTCGAGTTCATGCGCCTGCGCGGCGTGATCGACTGCCTCATCCCCCGGGGCGGCCCCAGCCTGATCGCCGCCATCCTCGAGCACGCCACCGTCCCCTACGTCATCGACGGCGACGGTAACTGCCATGTCTACGTCGACGCCTCCGCCGACCTGGCCATGGCCGAGCGCATCGTCGTCAACGCCAAGGTGCAGCGCCCGAGCGTGTGCAACGCCGCCGAGACCCTGCTGGTGCACGAGGCGGTGGCCGACACCTTCCTGCCGCGAGTCGCCCAGGCCCTGGCGGGCGTCGAGCTGCGCGCCGACGAGCGCGCCGCCGCCGTCCTGCCCCACGCCACACCGGCCACCGACGACGACTGGGGCCGGGAGTTCCTCGATCTCGTGCTGGCCGTGCGGGTCGTGCCGTCGCTCGACACCGCCATCGACCACATCACCACCTTCGGCTCGGGTCACTCAGAGGCGATCGTCACCACCGACCTGGGCGCGGCACGCCGCTTCACCAGCGAGGTCGACGCTGCCGCCGTGCTGGTGAACGCCTCGACGCGCTTCGTCGACGGCGAGGAGTTCGGCTTCGGGGCCGAGATCGGCATCTCCACCCAGAAGCTGCACGCTCGCGGGCCGATGGGCCTGCGCGAGCTCACCACGCTCAAGTACGTGGTGGAGGGCGACGGCCAGACCCGAGGGTGAGGAGCGCGGGCGTACGCTCGCGCCCATGACCGCGCTCGACGACCGCACCGGCGCTTCGGCCTACACCGACGACCGTACCCACGTCTTCCACTCGTGGTCGGCGCAGGCGGCGCTCGACCCCGTCGTCGTGGTGGGCGCCGAAGGGTCGTGGTTCTGGACCGAGGATGGGCGCCGCTTCCTCGACCTCAGCTCGCAGCTGGTCAACCTCAACATCGGCCACCGGCACCCCAAGGTGGTGGCCGCCATCCAGGCCCAGGCCGAGCAGCTCTGCACCGTCGCTCCGTTCCACGCCACGCCGGCGCGCAGCGAGGCGGCCCGGCTCATCGTCGAGCGCGCTCCCGGCGACCTCGATCGCGTCTTCTTCACCAACGGCGGCGCCGAGGCCACCGAGAACGCACTCCGCATGGCCCGGCTGGTCACGGGCCGCCACAAGGTCCTGACGACCTACCGCTCCTACCACGGGGCCACCGCCGGCTCCATCACGATGACGGGCGACCCCCGTCGCTGGGCCAGCGAGCCGGGCATCCCCGGCGTCGTCCACTTCTTCGGGCCCTACCCGTACCGCTCGCCGTTCCATTCGACCACCGAGGTGGAGGAGGCCGAGCGCGCCCTCGCCCACCTGGCCGAGGTCATCATGCTCGAGGGCCCGGCCACGATCGCGGCCATCGTCCTCGAACCGGTCGTGGGCACCAACGGCATCCTCGTGCCGCCGCCCAGCTACCTCGCCGGCGTGCGCGAGCTCTGCGATCGCCACGGGATCCTGTTCGTCGACGACGAGGTGATGGCCGGATTCGGGCGCTGCGGCGAATGGTTCGCCGTCGACCGGTGGGGCATCGAGCCCGACCTCATCTGCTTCGCCAAGGGCGTGAACTCGGGCTACGTGCCCTTGGGCGGGGTGATCCTCGGTCCCAAGGTGGCCGACGTGTTCGCTGATCGGGCCTATCCCGGCGGCCTCACCTACTCGGGCCACCCGTTGGCCTGCGCGGCGGCCGCCGCCTCCATCAAGGCGATGGCCGAGGAGGGGATCATCGAGCACGCCCGCCAGCTCGGGGACGAGGTCATCGGCCCGGGCCTGCGAGCCCTGGCCGAGCGCCATCCCTCGGTGGGCGACGTGCGCGGGCTGGGCGTCTTCTGGGCCGTCGAGTTGGTGCGCGACAAGGCCACCCGCGAGCCGCTGGTGCCGTTCAACGCCGCCGGCGAGGCGGCCAAGCCGATGGCCGAGGTGGGGGCGCGCATGAAGGCCGCCGGGGTGTGGCCGTTCACCCACTTCAACCGCGTCCACGTGGTACCGCCGTGCACGATCTCGGCCGACGACGCCCGCCTCGCCCTCGCCGCCCTCGACGACGCCCTCACCGCCGCCGACGCCTACTGCTGCTAATCCCGGCGAGCGATTTGCGCACCAGGTCGGGCACGGCGTGGGCGATCCCGGGCTCGGCGTCGGGCAGCTCGCCCGGCCCGTAGGCGTTGAACGGCCGGCAGATCGT
>JBIOZN010000511.1:0-5552 GCA_044871175.1 Acidimicrobiales bacterium
GGGACGTCCTCGAGCAGCAGGTGGCCTTCGGCGATCAGGCACACCAGCGCCAACTCGACCACCTCGGGCTTGCCCTGGATGACGTGCTGGACGTTGGTGGCGATCGAGGCGAAGAGCTGCGCGAACGAGGGCGACAGCGTGCCCGTGGGCTGGCTCGACATGCCCGGCTGAGCCTAGAGGGCATCGGCCGATGCTCCCTCTCCCAACCGCAGCGTGGGGCGTGCCCGTGCGGCGCCCCGCCGCCGCGTTCACCTCCAGCGGCGGTCCCGCCACTGCGGCGGCACGCGGCCCACGGCGGCCCTGTCCCTGACCCGCTCTCGCTCCCGTGATCGTGGCCTCGGCCAAGTAGTGTCCGCCCGATGCGGCCGACCTACAGCGCCGAGGCCGAGGCGTTTCGCGAGAAGGTGCAGGCGTTCCTCGCCGAACACCTACCGGCGGGATGGCACGGGATCGGCGCCCTCGACCCCCAGGCGGCCGACACGTTCGCCCTCGAATGGCGCGACACGCTGCGCCAGCACGGCTACCTCGCCGTCACCTGGCCGGTGCAGTACGGCGGGCCCGGGCTCACGCCCGTCGAGCAGGTCGTGCTGGCCGAGGAGTTCCAGCGCGCCGGCGTGCCCACGGGCGGGCCCAACGACGGCTTCGGCATCACCATGCTGGGCAACACGCTCCTGCTCTGGGGCACCGAGGAGCAGAAGGCCGAAGAGCTGCCCAAGGTCCTCAGTCGCGAGAAGGTGTGGTGCCAGGGATACTCCGAGCCCAACGCCGGCAGCGACCTCGCCAACCTCGGGTGCCGGGCCGTGCTCGACGGCGACCAGTGGGTGATCAACGGCCAGAAGACCTGGACGTCGTCGGCGCACCTGGCCGACCACATCTTCGTGCTCGCGCGCACCGACCCGGATGCACCCAAGCACAAGGGCATCTCGTTCCTGCTGGTACCGATGCGCCAGCCGGGCGTCGAGGTGCGCCCCATCCGGATGATCTCGGGGCCGTCGGAGTTCAACGAGGTGTTCTTCACCGACGCCACCTGCCCGGCCGACGCCGTGGTGGGCGGTGTGGGCAACGGCTGGGCCGTGGCCATGACGCTGCTCGGCCACGAGCGCGGCAACGGGGCGGCCACGATGTCGATCGAGTTCCGCCTCGAGCTCGACCGCCTGATCGCCCTGGCCCGCGAGCGGGGCCGGCTCGGCGACCCGATCGTGCGCCAGCGCCTGGCGTGGTGCCACACCCGGGTCGAGATCATGCGCTGGAACGGGCTGCGCGTGCTCACCGACTACCTGGCGGGCCGGGCCCCCGGCCCCGAAGCGGGCATGGGCAAGCTGTACTGGAGCGAGTACCACCAGGCCCTCACCGAACTGGCCGTCGACCTGCTGGGCGCCGACGCGCTGGCGCCCAGCGGCAAGCCGCCCAACGGGGCCTTCCGGGCCGACGAGCCCGGCGCCCCCAACTCGTCGGCCTCGTGGGTCGGAACACTCCTGAACGCCCGGGCCGAGACCATCTACGCCGGGTCATCCGAGGTGCAGCGCAACATCATGGGCGAGATGGTGCTCGGCCTTCCGAAAGAGCCCAGAGCCGACGCCGGCCCCTGGGCCGAGACGCAGCGGGCCCGCTGAGGCCGCGGCGTCGGGTCGGGGGACGGTGGTGTCCGGATGGCTCGGCGTGGGGAGACGGGGCGTCCGGGGCTGCGTTGGGAGTCTCGGCGCGAAATCCGCCATATGTGGCGGGAATCGCGCCTGGACCACAGGGAAGCGGCAGGCGGCAGGCGGCAGGATGACTGACTGGCTCGGCGTGGGGGCGGCCGTCGCCCGGCGGCCCCGCTTGTGGGCCACCGCGGCCCGCCAGCTGCGCGCGCTGACGCCGCCCGGGCGGGTGTTCCCGCCGGGGCCCGACCCGGCCTACCGCCGCTTTCGCGCCCTGACGCAGTACGGCGTGGCCGACCACCCCCTCGACCCGGCCGACGTCACCAGCTACCTCGAGTGGTGCCGGCGCGGGCACGGCGCCGCCCGGCGGGTCCGGTAGGCAGGCGCCGGTGCGGAGCGCGCTCGTCCTCAACGCCACGTACGAGCCGCTCAGCGTCGTATCCGTGCGCCGGGCCGCCTGCCTGGTGCTGGCCGACAAGGCCGAATTGGTGCACGACGACGGCACCCAGCTCCACTCGGCCCGGTACGCGCTGCCCACGCCCCTCGTGATCCGGCTTCGCTACGTGGTGAAGGTGCCGTACCACCGGCGCACGTCGCTGTCGCGCCGGGCGGTGTTCGCGCGCGACGAGCACCGCTGCCAGTACTGCGGGTCCCACGCCGACTCCATCGACCACGTCCAGCCCCGCAGCCGAGGGGGCGACCACATCTGGGAGAACGTGGTGGCCGCCTGCCGGCCGTGCAACCTGCGCAAGGGCGACCGCACCCTCGACGAGGCCGGCATGCGCCTGCACCGGCGGCCGCGCGCCCCGCGCGAGCTGGCCTGGGTCGTGGTGGCGGTGGGACGGGTTCCCGAGGAGTGGAAGCCGTACCTGGCCGACCGGAGCTCGGGCCGCAACGGCTGGACGCGGGAGGTGGTGCGCGAGAAGCGCAGCGCGTGACCGGCGGCTGGGCCGTCGAACGCGCCGTCGGTTCCGCGGCCGCCTTTCACGCCCGGCCGCTTCCCGTTCCCCCCCGCCGCGCCGTGTGGGTGCACGAGGTCGACCGCCCCGCCCTTGTCCTCGGCAGCACCCAGGCGCTCACCGTGGCCGACGGCGCCGCTGTGGCGCACGCCGGGGTCGAGCTGGTGCGGCGGCGCAGCGGCGGGGGAGCGGTGCTGCTGGTGCCGGGCGAGGTGCTGTGGGTCGACGTGGTCGTCCCCGCCGGCGACCGGTGGTGGGACGGTGACGTGGGCCGGGCCGGCCACTGGCTGGGGGAGGCCTGGGCGGCCGCCCTCGCCGCCGGCGGGCTCCGGGGCCTCGCCGTGCACCGGGGACCGATGGTGCGGCGGCCGTGGTCGGACCGCATCTGCTTCGCCGGCTTGGGCCCGGGCGAAGTGACCCAGGACGGCGCCAAGGTCGTGGGCGTCAGCCAGCGCCGCACCCGCGACGCCGCCCGGTTCCAGTGCGCCGTCCTCGCCCGCTTCGACGTCGACGCCCTCGCCGCCCTCCTCGCCCCACCACGCCCCACCGCCGCCGAACGAGCGGCGCTGGCGGCCGGCGTGGCCACGCTCGACGGGCCCTTGGCCGCGGTCGAAGCCGCCCTGCTGGCCGCGCTCGCCGCCCGCTGATCCCGGCCGCCGGCTTCCCGGCCCGCCGCTGGTCGGACGGCCGCAGCCGGAGCCCCCGAACTGCGCAAAGTCGTCGGTTTCGGTCGTCGGACGACCTCAAGTGACGAAAGTCGTCAGTTGCCGTGGGCGTACGCCGCCGAGCGCCGCGGCGGGTCACAGTGGGGCCTTGGGGGAGGATAGTGGGGGAAAGTGGTTGACAGGGGGCCGAAAAGGCGTACGGTGTGGGGCGTGGTGGGGGAACCCGTGCTCGGGGCCCACCGCTCGCCGAGGCAGGCGGGGCACAAGAGCGACCAGAGAGGAATCGCGACCACACCGTGTTCACGGGCAGGTACGAGCGCCGGCTCGACCCGAAGGGTCGGCTGACGTTGCCCGCGGGCTGGAAGGCCGCCTTCGAGCCCCGCTGCTACCTGTCCTCGGGAGAGAAGGGGTGTGTCGACGTCCAGACGCCGAGGGAGTTCGAGGAGGCGGCGAAGCGCATGCAGGCCAAGGTCGACAACGGCGAGCTCGACATCGATCAGTTCCGCCTGTTCGTACAGAGCACCTACGAGGCCGACGTCGATCGCCAGGGCCGGGTCAACATCGACCGGGAGCTGCGCGACTACGCCAACCTCGCCCTCGACTCCGCCGTGGTCGTCGCCGGCTCGCTCGACAAGGTCGAGATCTGGAACACCGACACCTACGCCACCTGGACAGCCGAGGCCAAGGCGCGGCGCCAGGGTGCCAGTCGGGCCCCCACCACCGTTTCTGCTTGAGACACCGGCGAAAAGAAAGGAGCACGAGGACGACGGTTTCGCTCACCCGCAGCCCCCCGGTCGGCAAGATGGACAGCCCCAACTCCGCCCGCTTCCGTCTCGTCAGCCGGGGAGACATCCCGGCGACACCCGTCGGCCGGGGGGCTGCCGGTGAGCGACAACCACTGAGCGAAGGTACCGATGGTCTCCTTCCCGCACCCGTTCACCCACCAGGCGGTCATGGCCGACCGGGTGCTCGAGGCCTTCGCCCCCGTCCCGTCGGGCTGGGTGGTGGACGCCACCGTGGGAGGGGGAGGCCACAGCCGCCGGTTGCTGGCGGCTCGCCCCGACCTGTCGGTGCTCGGCATCGACCGCGACCCCGCCGCCCTCGCCGCCGCCGCCGAGGTGCTGGCGCCCTTCGGTGATCGGGTCGTCCTGCGCCCCGGCCGCTTCGCCGACGTGCTCCCGCATGTGCACGCAGTCCTCACCACCACCATGACCGAGCTCCGGATCCCCACCGTGTCGGGCGTGCTGTTCGACCTCGGCGTCAGCTCGCCCCAGGTCGACCGGCCCGAGCGCGGCTTCAGCTACCGGTACGAAGGGCCCCTCGACATGCGGATGGACCCCGGCCAGCCGTGGTCGGCCGCCGACGTGGTGAACGGCTATCCCGAGGGTGACCTGGCCCACGTCATCGAGGCCTACGGCGACGAGCGATTCGCCGCCCGCATCGCGCGCGCCATCGTGGCCGCCCGGCCCGTCGAGACCACCGCCGAGCTGGCCGCCGTGGTGCGCGACGCCATCCCGGCGCCGGCCCGGCGTCGCGGCGGCCATCCCGCCAAGCGCACGTTCCAGGCCATCCGCATCGAGGTGAACGGCGAGCTCGAACAGTTGCCCGCCGCCATCGACACCGCCATCGACGTCACCGCTCCCGGCGGGCGGGTGGCCGTGCTCTCCTACCACTCGGGCGAGGACCGGATCGTGAAGGAGCGCTTCCGCCACCACGCCACCGGCGGGTGCACGTGCCCGCCCGGGCTGCCCTGCATCTGCGAAGCCGTCCGCACCGTGCGCCTGGTGAAGGCGGGGGCATGGAAGGCGACGCCCGAGGAGATCGCCGCCAACCCCCGCGCCGAGTCGGCCCGGCTGCGCGTGGCCGAGCGCCTCCCTCCGCCCGACCCGACCACCCGGCTCGGCTGATGGCCGCGACCGCCGAGATCGCCCGCCCCGTCCGGGGCACCGCGCCCGGCGCCGAACCCCCCGGCCCTGCCGGCGACCCCCGCGTCGCGCCCGAACGCGAGGGCCGTCCCGAGCTGCGCCTCGTCCCCCGCCGGGTGCGGCGGCGCCGGCTGGGCGTGGCCGTCGCCGCCGCCTGCTTGCTCAGCTTCGGTTTCCTGTTCGCCCTCACCGCCTTCCAGGCGCTCATCGCCCGGAACCAGATGGAGCTCGACCGCACCCAGGCGCGCCTCACCGCCGCCCTCGACGAGCAGGACCGCATGCGCCTCGAGGTGGCCCGGCGCGAAAGCCCCGACCAGGTGATCGCCCGGGCGACGCGTGAGTTGGGCATGACCACGCCCGACT
>JBIOZN010000512.1:0-12813 GCA_044871175.1 Acidimicrobiales bacterium
CTTGGCCGTCCCGGCGGCGGCGGCGGCCAGGGCGGTGCTGCGGGCCGAACGGCGGGGCGGGCGTTGGCGGTGGTCAGGTCGGCGGGGCGGTGCGGAGCTTGAAGCGGGCGCGCCGGGCGGCCTTGGCCACCGTCTTGTCGACGCCGCCGGCCGGTGTGGCCGCCGCGACGGCGTCGAGCACCGGGCCGGTGTGGGGCGACCGAACGCGCCAGAGGGCCTCGACGGCGGCGGCTTGGGTGGCGGAGTCGCCGAACGCCGCCAGCACGTCGCCCACGCCTGCCCGCCCCGCCAGCGCGACGGCGAGCTGCTCCACCAGCGCCGCGCCGGGATCGGCGGGAACGCCCGAGGCACCGTCGTCGGCCAACCCGCGTGCGGCCAGCCAGGCGAGGGCGTGCGGACGGCAGTCGGGGACGCCGAGCAGCGTCCGCACGGCCGGCTCGGCCTCGTCGCCCAGGCGCTCGAGCGTGGCCAGCGCCAGGGCGCGCTCCCCGGGTTCGTCGGTGGCGGCGGCGTGGCCGACCAGCGCCACCGCCGCCGACCCCGTGTCCTGGGCGGCGACCCACCCGTCCAGCTCGGCGGCCGCGGCGGTCGGTGGATAGCGGGCGGTGACGGCCAGCACCTGGCCGACCGGGGCACCGACCAGCTCGCCCACGAGGGGGACGGTGATGCCCTCGCCTAGCAGCTGCTCGCGCCGGAGCCACACGCCGAGCGGGGTGAGGCGCACGGTGTCGCCCTCGCGTGTCGCCGCGCCGAGGTCGGTGAGCAGCTCGACCACCCAACCGGTCTCGGCGGTGATGTCGGCGCGCACCTCCTTGCGCCGACCACGGGCCTGGGCGCCCAGCGCCACGTCGGCGACGAAGGCCCGCCACGCCACGTCGGCCAGCTCGGGCTCGGTGTGACCGCCGGGGACGGCGGCCAACAGGACGGCGAGGACGGCGTCGAACAGCACGGGCGCCGGGCCGTGGTTCAGCCATCGGGCCAGCGGCTCGGTGTACACGAGCGCCCGGATGCCCGAGAACGCGGCCGACGCCGCCGCCAGCGCGTCGGCCCCCTCCGCGCTCAGGGCGTCGGCCTGTTCGGTGCGCCGCAGCTGGCCGCCGCCGGCTTCGAGGAACCCGGCGGCGGCTCCCCATCCGGCGACGACGTACACGGCGTCACGCCCGCCCTCGCCGACCACCTCGTCGAGCCCGGCGCCCAGCGTCTCGACGTCGGGCTCCTCCAGCACGCCCTCGGCCGTGACGGGCCGAGGGGTGCGGAGGTACTCGGCCACCAGGGCGAGGGCGGGCCGCGCCCGGGAGCCGGTAAAGGCGGCGACCAGCTCGTCGACGGGGGCGAGCGCGACCGGGGCGAGGGCGACCGGGGCGATCGAGGCGATCGAGGGGCGCGAGGCCATGGGGACGACCGAGGCTACGAGGGCGACAGCGCGCCGACGCCACGAGGCGCGCCCACCTCCGAACGCCTAACCGTGGCCGCTGTCCACGAGGGGCACGACGAAGGTGGTGACGATCAGCAGGACGATCCCGACGGTGTAGGCGATCGCGTTGGCCACGTGCAGCCCGTCGATGCCCGTGCCGGTCCAGCCCCACTCGCCGGCCAGCGCGTCGGCGGCGGTGGCACACGCCTTCCCGGCCCCGAGCAGGGCCAGGTACAGCCCGCTGCCCACCGCGGCCCAGCGCAGCCGGCGGTCGACGGTGGCGACGATCGACATGGGCACGTCGGGCGGCTCGGGCGGCGGGTACCGCAGCCGGGCCGCCACCTGCGAGATCACCACGCCCGCCAGGCCCAGGACGGCGTACCAGGCGGCGATCGTGGCCGCGTGCCCCCGCACTGCACCGATGAGGAAGCCGGCCCCGGCGGCGGCGGCCAGCACGACGACGGCCACGCCTTCGAGCAGCCCGCGCACGGCGCCGTAGGGCGGCGTCGGTTCCACCCCGCCCATGCGGGACGGCCGGGCGAGCCGATCGACCAGGAGCGGCACGGCGTACACCGCGCCGGTGATGTAAGGGACGCCGAGCACGGCGGGCAGGAGCCCGGCGAGCAACGTCCACCGGTAACGGTTGAGCGGGACCTGGACGGCCATCACCGTCTTGTCGGCCACCGCCAAGCGACGGCGCACGAGAAAGCGCTCGGCCCGCTCGGGCGTCCACGCCAACAGGCCGGTGACGAGCGTGGCCACGAACAGCACTGCGAACAGGGGCCCGATGAGGTCGTCGGTGAGGAACCTCTCGATATCGACGAGCATCGCTCCCGCCTGTTCGGCCGTCCGCCCCCCTGGAACCCTAGGCGAACGGCGGCGGGTGCCGGTCGATGCTGACCTACCCTGCACGGCCGTGGTGGCCGTCGCTTGCCCCCAACCGCCGCCGGAGTGGGAAGCCGATGTCGTCCTGGCCGACGGGGGCCCCGTGCACGTGCGGCCCATCCGGCCCGACGACGGCGACCGGTTGCTTCGGTTCCACGGATCGCTGTCGGCCGAGAGCATCTACTACCGGTTCTTCTCGCCCAAGCCCCGGCTCACCGACCGCGAGGTGGAGAAGTTCACCCACGTCGACTACGACGACCGGGTCGCGCTCGTGGCCCTGCTGGGCGACGAGTTCATCGCCGTCGCCCGCTACGACCGTTGGCCGGGCAAGGACGAGGCCGAGGTCGCCTTCACCGTCAGCGACGCCCATCAGGGCCGGGGCATCGGCACGCTGCTCCTCGAGCACCTGGCCGCCATCGCCCGCAGCCGGGGTATCCACCGCTTCACCGCCGAGGTGCTGCCCGACAACCGGCCCATGCTCCGGGTGTTCCGCCGGGCCGGGTTCGAGGAGGTCCGGAACACCTTCGCCGGCGGCATTATCGACGTCGACTTCGCCATCGACCCCACCCCCGCCTACCTCGAGACGGTGGAGGAGCGCGAGCAGCGAGCCGAGAGCCGCTCGATCGCGCGTCTGGTCAGCCCGAAGTCGATCGCCGTCATCGGCGCCAGCGAGCGCCCGGGCACCCTCGGCCACGAGCTGTTCGCCAACCTGCTGGCCGGCCGCTTCGACGGGCCCGTCTACCCGATCAACCCGGCCGTGCCCCACGTGCTCAGCGTCCCCACGCACCCGAGCATCGGCGACGTGGACGACGACATCCACCTGGCGGCCGTGGCGGTGCCCGCCGACGCGGTGGAAGACGTGCTCGAGCAGTGCGCCGCCAAGCGAGTGCGCGCCGTCATCGTCTACACGACCGGCTTCAACGACCCCAAAGAGGGCTTCGACAGCCCCGACGGGCAACGAGCGCTGGTGCAGCTGGCCCGGCGCAACGGCATGCGCCTGCTCGGCCCGGCCAGCATGGGCCTCATCGTCACCAGCCCCACGGGCACCATGCACGCCTCGTTCGCCCGCGTACCGGTGCACTTCGGGCGGGTGGCCATCGCTTCGCAGTCAGGTCCCCTCGGCATCGCCATGCTGGAGGCCGCCCACCGCGTCGGCGTGGGCATCAGCACGTTCGTGTCGCTCGGCACCCGTGGCGACGTCACCGTCAACGACGTCCTGCAGTTCTGGTACGACGACCCCAGCACCGACGTGGTGCTGCTCTACAACCAGAACTTCGGCAATCCTCGCAAGATCGCCCGGATCGCCCGCCGGGTGAGTCGGCGCAAGCCCATCGTGGCGGTGAAGGCGGGCCAGGAACAGTACCGGCCGGCGCCGCCGGGCGACCCCGACGCCGAGGCCATCGCCCTCGCCGCCGATGCCTTGTACCTGCAGGCCGGGGTCATCCGCGTGGACAGCGTCACCGAGCTGTTCGACGTCGGCCGTGTGCTGGCCCGCCAGCCGCTGCCCACCGGGCCGGCGGTCGCCATCGTCAGCAACGCCCGCAGCCCCGCCGCGCTGGCCGTCGCCGGGCTGGCCGCCGCCGGCCTGCACCGGGCGCCGCTGGGCGAGGCCACCTGCGCCGCCCTCGCCCGGCGCCTGCCGGCCGACGTGGTCGTCGACAACCCGCTCGATCTGACCCACCGTTCCGAGCCCGGGGATTACCGCTTCGCCCTCGAGCAGGTGCTAGCCGATCCCGGCGTCGACGCCGCTCTCGCCATCTACGCCCCGCCGCTGGTGGGCGGGGTGGACGCCTTCGCCGAGGCGATCGGCGAGGTCGCCACCGCGGGCGCCAAGCCGGTGCTGGCGGTGGCCCTCGGTCGGGGTGACGGGCTGCTCCGCCCGGGTGCCGACGACGGCGTGCCCGCCTTCGCCTTCCCCGAGCAGGCCACGGCGGCCCTCGGACGCATCGTCCGCTACGCCCGCTGGCGCAGCCGGCCCGAGGGGCAGGAGGGCACGTACGACGACATCGACGACGAGGCCGCCCGCGCGCTGGTCGCGGCCGTCTTGGCCGACCACCCCGAGGGCACCGTCCTGGCCTTGTCCGCGGCCTGCGAGCTCCTCGCCACCCACGGCATCCCCTTCCCGCCGGCGCGCATCGTCACCACGGGCGACGCCGTCGTGGCGGCCGCCGACGAGGTCGGCTACCCCGTGGCGCTCAAGGCGGCCGGCTTGCCCCGGCTGGCCCGCAGTGAGTCGGGGGGCGTCGCCCTCGACCTGCAGTCGCCCGACGAGGTCCGCGGCGCCTACGACCGCATGCGCGCCGCTCTCGGGGCGGGGATGGCCGAGTCGGTGGTGCAGCACATGGTGCCGGCGGGCGTGGAGACCATCATCACCGTCGAGGCCCACCCCGCGTTGGGCCCGGTGGTGTCGTTCGGGCTGGGCGGGGCCTTCGCCGACGCGATCTCCGACCGCTCGGCCCGCAGCCTGCCTCTCACCGACCTCGACGCCGCCGAGCTCGTCGCCTCCTCCCGTGCCGCCGTCGCCCTCGACGCCACGTGCGCCAACCAGGCGGCCGTACAGGACGTCCTGTGCCGGGTCGCCCATCTGGTCGACGCCGTTCCCGAGATCACCAGGTTGCGGCTCAACCCGGTGCTCGTCTCGCCGGCGGGGGCATGGGCGATCGACGCCGCCATCCACGTCGCGCCGGTGCCGCCCTCGCCGCTCGACGCCCCGGTGCGCCGTCTCTAGCCACCGCCGGGCGCCATCTGGCAGGAGATCTTTCTCACCCGCCCTGGTCAGGGCAGGCCCGCTTCGGCCAGAACGCCCTCAGCGGGCGGCCGGCTCCTTGGGCAGGCCGAGCACCCGCTCGCCCAGGATGTTGCGCATGACGTTCGAGGTGCCGCCCATGATCGTGTAGCCCGGCGCGTAGGCAAGCCCGCGGGTGACGTCGTCCCACTGCGTGGCCTCGGCGCCCAGGACGCGAGCGACGAAGGCGGCCACCCGCTGCTCGTGCTCGGTGCAGAAGCACTTGGTGGCGGCCGAGAACCCGGCCGGCGCCTGGCCCAGCACCTCGCGCGTGACCAGGATGCGCCCGAGGCGGTAGCCGGTCTCCAGGACGGCGATCTCCTGGCGCACGAGGGGATCGGTGGTGTCGGCCCGCTCCCGGGCGAGCCGGTACAGGGCGGAGTTCGACAGGAGCCGGTCGATGCCGCCGCGCTCGTGCTCGAGCTGGCGCATGGTCTGCTTGAAGGCGGCCCCCTCGGTGCCCACCAGGTTGGCCGCCGGCACCCGCACCCCGCTGAAGAACACCTCGCAGAAATGGCGGTTGGTGGTCATGTCGGTGATGGGCCGGATCTCGATGCCCGGGGCGTCGAGGGGGACGATAATCTCGCTGATGCCCTGATGGGGCGGGCCCTCGGCCGACGTGCGACAGATCAGATAGCAGTAGTCGGACACCTCGGCGAAGCTGGTCCAGATCTTCTGGCCGTCGATCACGAACTGGTCGCCGTCGCGCACCGCCTTTGTCTTCAGGTTGGCCAGGTCGCTGCCCGCCTCGGGCTCGCTCATCCCGATGCACCACGTGGTCTCGCCCGACAGGATGCGGGGCAGGAACTGGCGCTGCTGCTCGGCGGTGCCGAAGGCGATGAGCGTGGGGCCCATCTGGCGGTCGGCGAACCAGGCGGCGGCGATGGGTGCCCCGGCGGCGATCATCTCCTCGGCCACGATCAAGCGCTCGATGGGCGGGCGGCCGCCGCCCCCCACCTCCACCGGCCAGGTCATGCCGATCCAGCCCCGGGCGGCCAGTTCGCGGGAGAACTCCTTGGAGTACCCGTTGATCCACGAGTCGTTGTGGCGGCCGTAGCGCGCCACGCCCTCGGTCGCCACCTTGCGGGCCTCGTCGCGCAGTGCCGCCAGCTCGGGGGACCAGGCGAAGTCCATGGCGGAACCCTACGAGCAGCCGGAGGGGTAGCTTGCGGCGATGGCCAAGATCAAGGTCCAGAACCCCGTCGTCGAGCTCGACGGCGACGAGATGACCCGCATCATCTGGGCGTTCATCAAAGAGCAGCTCATCTTGCCCTACCTCGACGTCGACCTCGAGTACTACGACCTCGGCATCGAGCAGCGCGACGCCACCAACGACCAGGTGACGGTCGACGCCGCCAACGCCATCAAACGCCACGGCGTCGGGGTCAAGTGCGCCACCATCACCCCCGACGAGGCGCGGGTCGAGGAGTTCGGCCTGAAGAAGATGTGGAAGTCGCCCAACGGCACGATCCGCAACATCCTGGGCGGCGTCGTGTTCCGCGAGCCCATCATCTGCTCCAACATCCCCCGCCTGGTGCCGGGCTGGACCAAGCCCATCGTCATCGGCCGTCACGCCCACGGCGACCAGTACCGGGCCACCGACTTCAAAGTGCCCGGCGCCGGGACGCTCACCATCACGTATACGCCGTCCGACGGCGGCGAGCCGATGGAGTTCGAGGTCGCCCAGTACGCCGGCGACGGGGGCATCGCCATGGGCATGTACAACTACAACGACTCCATCCGCGACTTCGCCCGGGCCTGTCTGCGCTACGGCCTCGACCGCCATTACCCGGTGTACCTGTCCACCAAGAACACGATCCTCAAGGCCTATGACGGCCAGTTCAAGGACCTGTTCCAAGAGGTGTTCGAGAACGAGTTCGCCGACGAGTATTCCCAGGCCGGGATCACCTATGAGCACCGGCTCATCGACGACATGGTGGCCCAGGTCATGAAGTGGGAGGGCGGCTACCTGTGGGCGTGCAAGAACTACGACGGCGACGTGCAGTCCGACACCATCGCCCAGGGCTTCGGGTCGCTCGGGCTCATGACGTCGGTGCTCATGACCGCCGACGGCCGCACGTTGGAAGCCGAGGCCGCGCACGGCACGGTGACCCGCCACTACCGGGCCCACCAGCGGGGCGAGAAGACCTCCACCAACCCGATTGCCTCCATCTTCGCCTGGACCCGCGGCCTGGCCCACCGAGGCAAGCTCGACGACACGCCCGAGGTCACGCTCTTCGCCGACACGCTGGAGAACGTGTGCGTGGAGACGGTCGAGAGCGGCAAGATGACCAAGGACCTGGCCATCTCGATCGGCAAGGACGCCCCCTTCCTCACCACCGAGGAGTTCCTCGCCGCGCTCGACGAGGGACTGCAGCAGCGCATGCGCCGAGAGGCGTGAGCCTCCGGTTGCCAGAGTTCCGGTTTGCAACGCCAGCGGGCGGATAACCCGCTGAGGGTGCGAACCCGGTCGGGAGCGGGAGGGTACGTTCGTGCCCGGTGCGTGCCGTCGTCCTGCGCTCCCACGGTGGTCCCGAGGTCCTGAAGGTCGAGGACGTGCCCGACCCGGCGCCGGGGCCCGAGGAGGTCGTCGTCGCCGTGCGCGCCAGCGCCCTCAACCGGGCCGACATCCTGCAGCGCCAGGGCCTCTACCCGGGCCCAGCGGCGGCCCTCGAGATCCCCGGGCTGGAGTTCGCGGGGACGGTAGAGGCGGTGGGGGAGCGGGTGCGCGACCGGGTCGTGGGCGACGAGGTCATGGGCATCGTCGGCGGGGGCGCCTACGCCGAACGCCTCACGGTGCACGAGCGCCAGTGCCTCCCCGTGCCTGCCTCCGTCGGGGTGGACGACGCCGCCGCCATCCCCGAGGTGTTCATCACCGCCTGGGACGCGCTGGTGCTGCAGGGCGGGCTCACGTCGGGACGCTGGGCCCTGGTGCATGCCGGCGCGTCGGGGGTCGGCACGGCCGCCATCCAGGTCGCCCGCGCCATCGGCGCCCGGGTGGCGGTGACGTGCTCGGCGTCCAAGGCCGACCGCTGTCGCGACCTCGGGGCCGACCTGGTGCTCGAACGCTCGCCCGCCGACTGGCTGGGCGCACTGGAGGCGGCCGTGCCCGGCGGCGTCGACGTCGTGCTCGACGTGGTGGGCGGCGACGAGGTGCCCCGCAACGTGGCCGCCCTCGCCCTCAAGGGACGGATCGTGCAGGTGGGCGTGATGGCCCCCGGCGGGCCGGGGCTCGACGTGGGCGGGCTCATGCCCAAGCGGGCCAGCGTCGTCGGCACCGTGCTGCGGGCCCGGCCGATCGAGGAGAAGATCGCCGTCACCCGGCGCTTCGCCGCCGAGGTGCTCCCGCTGTTCGACACCCGCGCGCTGCGCCCCGTCATCGACTCCCGCTACCCGTTGGACGCCGTCGCCGAAGCCCACACGCGCATGGAGGCCAACGCCAACGTGGGCAAGATCCTGCTCGACGTGATCTAGACGTCGACGACGAGGGTGGTCTCAGCCACGGTGACGGCCTGGCCGGCGAGGACGACGCGGTCGCCGTGCCAGCGGGTGCGCACGATGCCGCCGCGGGGCGACGCCTGCTCGCACACGAGCTCGTGGCGCCCCAACCGCACGCCCCAGTACGGAGCGAGCGTGCAGTGGGCCGAGCCCGTGACCGGGTCCTCGGGGATGCCGTAGGCGGGGTAGAAGCAGCGGCTCACCACGTCGACGCGCCCACCCTCACCGGGGGCCGTGACGATGAGGCCCCGCTTGCCCAGGCCCCGCACCGCATCAGCCTCGGGGGTCAGACCACGTACGGCGGCGGCGTCGGGCAACTCGACCAGCCAGTCGTCGCGCCCTTCGAGCACGGCCACCGGCTCGACCCCGTCGAGCACGGCGGTGAGACCTGCTGGCGCCGGCACCGGTTCCGGCGGGTTGGCGGGGAAGTTGAGCCCGATCCACCCGTCGCCCAGGGCCGTGCCGGTGAGCACCCCGGACCGCGTGTGGAAGCGGGTCGTGCCGCCGAGCACGTGGCTCGTGGCCAGGGTGGCATGGCCGCACAGGTCGACCTCGGCCACGGGCGTGAACCAGCGCAGCGGGCGATCGGCGTCGCCGTCGGCACCGGCGCAGAACGCCGTCTCGGACAGATTCATCTCGGCGGCGATCGCCTGCATGCCCGCCTCGCTGGGGAACTCCGACACGACGGCGACGGCGGCCGGGTTCCCGCTGAACGGTCGGTCGGTGAAGGCGTCGACGACCGTGAGCTGGAGTGGCACCGTTCAGCTCGTGCGTGCCGGGCCCGTGAGCGTCAGCTCGTGCGCTTCTCGAGGGGCACGTAGTCGCGCGCCTCGGGCCCGATGTACGCCTGGCGGGGCCGGGCGATCTTCTGCTCTTTGTCGTCCAGCAGCTCGCACCAGTGGGCCAGCCATCCCGACGTGCGCGGGATGGCGAACAGCACGGTGAACATGTCCACGGGGAATCCCATGGCCTGGTAGATGAGCCCCGAATAGAAGTCGACGTTGGGATAGAGCTTGCGGCTCGTGAAGTAGTCGTCCGACAATGCCACTTCTTCGAGCTTCAGGGCGATGTCGAGCAACGGGTTCTTGCCCGTGACCTCGAAGACCTCCTCGGCCGTGCGCTTGATGATGCGGGCCCGCGGGTCGTAGTTCTTGTACACGCGGTGGCCGAAGCCCATCAGGCGGCCCTTGCCCTGCTTCACCGCCTCGATGAAGGCGGGCACCTGGTCGAGGCTGCCGATCTCGGTGAGCATGCGGACGACCGCCTCGTTGGCGCCACCGTGCAGCGGCCCGTACAGCGCCGCAGCCGCGGCCGCGCTGGCCGAATAGGGGTCGGCCTGGGCCGAGCCGGCGACCCGCATGGCCGTGGTGCCACAGTTCTGCTCGTGGTCGGCGTGCAGGATGAACAGCACGTCCATGGCGTGGGCCAGGGTGGGGTCGACCTCGTACTCGTTGCCGATCTTCCACATCATGTTGAGGAAGTTGGCGGCGTACGGCAGCGAGTTGTCGGGATAGACGGTGGGCAGGCCGACGCTGAAGCGGTGGCAGTAGGCGGCCAAGGTGGGCGTCTTGGCGATCATCCGCATGATCTGACGGTCGCGATTGTCGGAGTTGAAGATGTCCTTGGCTTCGGGATAGTAGGTGGAAAGCGCGGCCATGCCCGAGACGAACATCCCCATTGGGTGGGCGTCGTAGTGGAAGCCCTCCATGAACCGCTTGCGGACGTTGTCGTGCAGGAACGTGTGGTGGGTGACGTCGTACACCCACTGGTCGAGCTGGGCCTGGTTGGGCAGCTCGCCCTTGAGCAGCAGGTAGGCCACCTCCAGGTAGCTCGAGTCCTCGGCCAGCTGCTCGATGGGATAACCCCGGTACCGCAGGATGCCGGCGTCGCCGTCGAGGTAGGTGATGGCGCTCTGGCACGCGGCCGTGGCCATGAAGGCGGGGTCGTAGACGAACAGGTTGGGGTCGAGCTCGCGCAACGCCGCCGCCGGGAACGTGCCGCTGGTGATCGGCACCGTCACCTGCTTGCCCGTGCGATCGTCGGTGATGGTGATCGTGTCGGCCACCTGGTGCCCCTTTTCAATCCGGCGGAGATCTGGGCCGAATCTACCGGCGCTCAGGAGGCGCCGGGAGCGGCGCCGTCGAGGGGGTGCAGGCCGGGCAGGTGGTGGGCCTGCTCGGCCACCACCGCGACCACCACCGAGGCGAGGGCCTTGGCGGGGGCCGACGGCAGGCCGCGGCGCCGGCGGGCGAGCGCCACCTGGCGGCGCGGCAGGCCGGGTACGCGCACCCGGCGCCATCCGTCGGGGTGAGGCTCGCCGTCGCGCCGGTCGCCGTCGGCGGGGACGGCCGTGGCCGGCACGATGGCCGGACCGAAGCGGGCGAAGGCGAGCGACGCGCTCAGCTGCACCCCGTCGATCTCGGCCAGCGCCCGCAGGTCGAGCCCGGCGTAGCCGGCCAGCTCGTCCAGGTCGTCGCGCAGCGTCGTGCCCGGAGCCGGGAGGATGAGGGGGTAGGAGGCCAGCTCGTGCAGGTCGGCCTCTCCCCGCTCGGCCAGGGGATGGCCCACCGGAGCGACCACCACCAGGTCCTCGGTGAACAGGAGGTTCACGCTGAGCTCGGGATCGTCGGCCGGCAGGTGCACGATGGCGGCGTCGAGCTGGCCGTCGAGCAGGCGCGGGACGAGCGACGTGGACGGGCTCTCCACCAGGATCGCCCGCACCGACGGGTGCTGCTGGCGGAGCCGGTGCAGCACGTGCGGCGCCAGCCAGCGGGCGGTGGTGCCGATGGCGCCGAGGCGGGTCTCACCCTGCACTTCCTCGCCGGCCGAGGCCACGTCCGCGGCCAAGGCGGCCAACTCGGCCTGGATGCGCCGGGCCCGGCTCACGACGAGCTCGCCTTCGGGCGTGAGCGTCCCCGGCGCCGTCCGGTCGACCAGGGTGACGCCCAGCTCCTTCTCCAGCCGGGCCACGTGGGCTGACACGTTCGACTGCACGGTGAACAGCGCCCGAGCGGCGGCGGAGAAGCTGCCGTGCTCGGCGATGGCCACGAGCACGGCCAGCTGGCGAAGATCCATCGCTGGGGACGATAACGATGATCACCAATACCTGGTTGCCAGATCGCCCGAGCGAGGCGCATACTGCACGAGATCGATGCGGAGCGTCCCCCCAACGCCCGCTTCGGCGAGAGCCAGGCGACGTACCCCCCATACGTCGTGGCTCGAGGTTGAGAGGCCCGGCTCCCCCAGTCGGGCCTTTCCCTTTTGTCTTGGCTCTTTTCGCCCCGACCTCCCCGGGGGTACCGTGCTCCCGGGCTCTCGTGCGGGCGGAGCCGCGGCGCAAGGCGCGGCACCCCACCGCAGGCGGAAAGGGCTCTCGATGTACCCGCACCAAGCTCTCCGACGGCCTCTCCGACGGCGCGTGCGCCGCTCGCACCGGCCTCCCACCCGCGCGTCGAGATGGCGCCGGCGTCTCGTGGCGGCGACGACCCTGGTGGGGGCCGCCGTGGTCGCGCCGCTGCCGGCCGCGCCGACGAGCGCCCGCAGCGGTGTGTTCGTCGTCGGGGATTCGCTCACCGTCGGCGCCCTCGCTCCCGGGGGCCTGCGGGCCAAGTTCGCCGGCGTCGGCTACGACCTCACCGTCCAGGCCCGCACCGGGCGGGGACTCGAGTGGGGCCTGTCCGTCCTGCGCGGCGCCCGCGGCTCGCTGCCCTCCACGGTGGTGGTGGCGCTCGGTACCAACGACGTGGCGTCGGGGCGCTCGTCGCGGACCTTCGGGGCGCTGGTCGACCAGGTCATGGCCACCGTCGGGCCGAACCGGCGCGTCGTGTGGGTCAACCTCGACCTCGACGACACCGCATGGGCGTCCCAGGAAGCGCGCTTCAACCGGGTCCTGCGGGAGAGGGACGCCCATTACGCCAACCTGGCGGTGGCCGACTGGGACGGCTACCTCGACGGCCACCGGGGCTGGCTGGCCGCCGACCACATCCACCTGAACGCCCGGGGCTATCGCCAGCGGGCGTGGTTCTACGTGTGGCAGGTGCAGGCCGCCGGCTGACGGCGGCGGTGACCGCGCCGGCGGGGCGGTGGTGCAGAGGTGCAGTCGTGCAGTGGTGCAGTGGTGCAGTGGTGCAGTGGTGCAGTCGTGCAGTGGTGCAGTGGTGCAGTCGTGCAGTCGTGCAGTCGTGCAGTCGTGCAGTCGTGCAGTCGTGCAGTCGTGCAGTCGTGCAGTCGT
>JBIOZN010000513.1:0-2084 GCA_044871175.1 Acidimicrobiales bacterium
CCGCTCCCAGGCGGGCGCGACACGGCCGGGCATGTACTCCAACGGCTCGTCGCCGGCGCACGCCAGAAGGAGCCGCCCCGTCATCCCGAACCGCAACCCGAGCACCGGCCCCCGCTCGGTGGGCAGCAGGAGCAGCTTCCCGCGCCGCCCGACCTCGGTGAAGGTGGTGCCGACGAGGGCGTCGGTGAGCGTGGCGGCGTCGAGCCCTCCCTTCAGGAACCAGCCGTCGGGGGCGGCGACGGCGGTGATGGGACGGTCGACGACCTCCTCGGCCCGGCGCCGGTACCGCTCGATTTCGAGGATCTCGGGCAAGCGCCGGCGATCACCACAGCTCGAGGATGGCGTCGTCGGCGAAGTCGGCGAACACCTCACTGGCCTGCCGGGTGGCCACCACGTACGACGTACCGCCGATGGTGGCCACGCTTCCGGGCATGGTGACCGACCGCACGTTGGCGGGATCGATCGAAAGCCCCAGACGCCCGAGGCGGTACAGCTCTTGGGCGCTCAGCCCGTCGGCGCGCACGTGGCGCATGAGGGTGCCGAGGTAGGCGATCTCGTCGCCGGCGCCGGTGCCGGTAGCCCGCAGCTGGGCGAGCGCGCTGATGATCAGCGTGGCCTGGTTGGCGGTGCGTCCGAAGTCGCCGCCGTCCACCGACTTGCGGGCGCGACTGAACGCCATGGCCGCCCGGCCGTCCATCACCACCGGCCCGGGCTCGAGGTCGGCGCCCGAGGCGTGGTCGAGGATGCGGGTCGGTACGTCGACCACCACGCCGCCCATTTCATCCACCAGCGCGGGCAGCGCGTCGAACCCGACGACGAGCGTGTACGCGATCGGCACCCCGAGGAAGGCCCCCACGGTGAGCGCGGCCAGCTGGGGGCCGCCGGTGAGCGACGCATTGATCTTCCCCACCCCCTGGCCGGGGATGGTGACACGGGTGTCACGGGGGATGTTGATCATCGTCGCCTGCCCGCCGCCGGGAGGGATGCCCACGACGTGGATGGCGTCGGCGCACCCGCATCCTGCTCCCGGCCGGGCGTCGTCGCCGAGCAGCAGGACGAACAGCGGCGCGTCGGGCGTCCAGTACGTGTCCGCACTGGTGCGCACCACGGTGACGGCCGCTGCGCCCGCCGGCGTGACCGCCCCGCGCCCGACTACGACCACCAGCGTGGCGGTGACGAGCGCGAGGGCGAGGGCGCTGACGGCGCGCCGCCGCCGCCCCCGACCGGTCATCCCGGCACCGTCCGCTCCACGTCCAGGGCGAAGGAGTCGAGGCGCCAGGCACCACCGCCCTCGTCGTTGTCCGGCTCCCAGGCGAAGGTGAGATCACCCGCGCGCGCCACGGACACGGGGGCGCCGGTGTCGGCGGTGGTGCCGCTCACCACCAGGTCGAGGTGGCAACTGACGATGCCGATGGTGCCGTCGGGACCGGCCAGGCCGTCGACCGCGACCTCGAAGCGGTCGGCGTGGAGGCTGACGAGGCGGGGCATGCCCTCGTCGGTGAGGACGGCCCGCCGCTCGGGTGTGAGCTGCGGGACGGCGAGGGCGGTGAGCAGCCCGTCGAGGGGAGCCGCCTGGCCCGTGGCCAGGGGAATGGCGACGGCGCGGCGGACGTAGTCGGTGACCAGCGCGTCGACGGTGGCGAGGCCGGCCTCGTCGAACTCCGTGGGGGCGAAGTCGGGCCCGGTGATGCCGTTGTAGGTGAGCACGGGCACACCGAGATCGGGCACGACGGGTGCAGGTGCGGTAGCGGTGGGGGCCACCGTCGTGGTGGGCGCGGGCACGGTGGTCGCCGCCTGGAACGTGGCGGGCACGGTGGTGGTGGGCGCCGACTCGTCGGCCCGATCGTGGTGGGCACAGCCGGCCAGCCCGGTGGCCGCCAGCGTGACGGCGGCCGCCACCAGCACGCCGCGGCCGGGGCCCGCGGGGCGCGGCGGGCGTCGGCCATGCTGAACGGCGATGAGCCTGGGCGACGTGGCCTGGCTGCTGGTGCTGCTGGGCGCCTGTGGCGGGATGCTGGCCCTGGCGTACCGGATCGAGCCCCACTGGAGCCGGGCCGACGGCTCGCGCTTCAACTGCTTCACCC
>JBIOZN010000514.1:0-12459 GCA_044871175.1 Acidimicrobiales bacterium
GGACACCTTGGGCGTGAAGGCGGGCGCCACCACCGACGACGGCCTCATCACGCTGGGCGACGTCGAGTGCATCGCCGCCTGCACCGAAGCGCCCGCGATCCAGGTGAACTACCGCTTCCGGTACAAGGTCACCCCGGCCGACTTCGACCAGCTGGTCGACGACCTGCGCCGCGACCGGCTGGGCGCCGAGATCCCGCCCCACGGAGTTCTCGCCCGGGTGCGCCAGCACGTGCCGCCCGATCGCTGGGCCAACACCGGCACCGTGGCCCAGCAGGAGGTGGACGCCCGGTGACGGATCAGCCCACTGCTCCGGGCGACGGCGACGCCCCCGGCGCCGTGCCCACGGGGCCGGCCATGATCACCAGCCGCTTCGACGACGCCCGCGCCCACACCTACGAGGGCTACGTCCGCCGTGGGGGCTACGAGGCGATGCGCCGGGCGGTCACCTCGATGACACCCGAGCAGGTGCACGAAGAGGTGAAGGCGTCCGAGATCCAGGGTCGCGGGGGCGCCGGGTTCCCCGCCGGGATCAAGTGGGGCTTCCTGCCGCCCGACGTGTTCCCGCGCTATCTGGTGGTCAACGGCGACGAGTCCGAGCCCGGCACCTACAAAGACCGCCTCCTCATGGAGCGCGACCCCCACCAGCTCATCGAGGGCATGCTGATCTGCTGCTACGCCATCAAGGCGGCGCAAGCGTTCTTGTATGTCCGGGGCGAGATGCCCGTGGCCCAGGAGCGCCTGGCTCAGGCGCTCAACGACGCCTATGCCAACGGGCTCATCGGGCGGAACATCCTGGGCACCGACTGGAGCGTCGACGTCACCCTCACCTGGGGGGCGGGCGCCTACATCGTCGGCGAGGAGACCGCGCTGATCGAGAGCCTCGAGGGCCAACGGGGAATGCCCCGGCTGAAGCCGCCCTATTTCCCGGCGGCCAAGGGGCTGTACATGCAGCCGACGGTGGTGAACAACGTCGAGACCCTGGCCAACCTCCCGTGGATCATCACCAACGGCGGGGCGGCGTTCAAGGCCACCGGCGCGCCGACATCCACAGGGATGCGCATGTTCGCCGTGTCCGGGCACGTCAACCGGCCGGGTGTGTACGAGGTGCCCAACGGCATCACCACCTTCCGCCAGCTGTTCGAGGCGCCCGAGTACGGCAACGGGATCCGCGCCGGCGGCACCCTGAAGGCGTTCATCCCCGGCGGCGCGTCCGCCATGTGGTTCTTCCCCGAGCACGTCGACCTGCCCCTCGACAAGCCCACCGTCGACAAGGCCGGCTCAATGCTGGGCTCGGGGGCCATCGTGGTGATGGACCACACCACCGACGCAGTGAAGGCGTGCTGGCGCATCGTGCGCTTCTTCGCCCACGAGAGCTGCGGCAAGTGCACGCCCTGTCGCGAGGGCACGACCTGGCTCGAGCGCATCCTGGCCCGGCTGATCGCCGGCCACGGCCGGCGCACCGACCTCGACCTGTTGCTCGACGTGAGCGACAACATCAGCCCCGGCCTGGCGTGGCCGCCCCGGCAGACCACCATCTGCCCGCTCGGCCCCTCGGCCGTGTCGCCCATCGTGTCGGCGCTGTCGCGCTTCCGGGACGAGTTCGAGGCCTACCTGGCGGCCAGCGACGCGCTCGACGAGCCGACCGAGCGGCAGGCGGCGGCCGCCGTCGCCGCCGCCCACGCGCCCAGCGAGACCCGGGTGGCCGTCCGTGTCTGACGCGCCGGCGCCTCCGAAGAAGGACACGGTGTCGATCACCGTCGACGGCCGACCGGTCGAGGCGCGCCCGGGCGAGCTGGTGATCGCCGCCGCCCAGCGCTACGGCGTCTACATCCCCCGGTTCTGCTACCACGAGCGCATGGCACCGGTGGGCATGTGCCGCCAGTGCCTGGTGGAGATCGACACCGGCCGGGGCCCGGCCCTGCAGGTCAGCTGCATGGCGCCGGTGGCCGAGGGCATGGTGGTGCACACCGCGTCCGACCAGGTGCGCAAGGCCCAGGAGGGCGTGCTCGAGTTCCTGCTCATCAACCATCCGCTCGACTGCCCGGTGTGCGACAAGGGCGGCGAGTGCCCGCTGCAGGACCACACCATGAGCCACGGCCCGGGCGAGAGCCGCTTCGTCGAGGAGAAGCGGCACTACGAAAAGCCCATCCCGATCAGCGAGCTGGTCCACCTCGACCGTGAGCGCTGCATCCTGTGCGACCGCTGCACCCGCTTCGCCGACACCGTCGCCGGCGACCCTCTGATCAGCTTCGTCTCCCGGGGCAACAACACCCAGGTCCTCACCTTCCCCGACCAGCCGTTCCGCTCCTACTTCAGCGGCAACACCGTGCAGATCTGCCCCGTGGGGGCCCTGCTGGCCACGCCCTACCGGTTCAAGGCCCGGCCGTGGGACCTCGAGCAGGCCGAGTCCACGTGCACCAGCTGCTCGGTGGGCTGCCGGGTGGCCGTGCAGTCGAGCCGCAACCAGCTGGTGCGCAAGCAGGGCATCGATAGCGACCCGGTGAACTGGGGCTGGCTGTGCGACCGGGGCCGCTTCGACTACGAGGCGCTCAACAGCGACGACCGCCTGCGCGTGCCCCTGGTGCGCCGGGGCGACCAGCTGGTCGAGGCGAGCTGGGCCCAGGCGCTCGACGCCGCCGCCTTCGCAATATCCCAGGCGGTCGAACAGCACGGGCCCGGGTCGGTGGCGTTGCTGGGTGGCGCTCGGGGCACCAACGAGGATGCCTACGCCTGGGCCAAGCTGGCCAAGGGCGTCATCGGCACCGACTCCGTCGACGCCCAACTGGCCGACGGGCTGCCACCCGACCTCATCGACGGGCTGCCGCCGGCCACCATCGACGAGGTGTGCGCGGCGCGCACCGTCATCCTGCTCGGGCCCGATCTCAAAGAAGAGCTGCCCGTCCTGTACCTGCGGGTGCGCGACGCCGCCGAGCGGCGCACCACCCGTCTGCTCGAGCTGGCGCCCCGCACCACCGGGCTGACGCCCTACACCTGGAAATCGTGGCGGTACCGACCGGGCGAGCAGGGCGACCTCGTGCGCCGCCTCACCTCGGGCGACGACGGCGAGGAGATCACCCGCCAGCTGGCCACCGGGCCGGTGGCCGTGGTGCTGGGGCGGGCCAACCTGGCCGAGTCCGACGCCTACACCGTCGACGCCGCCCTGGCCCTGCACACCTCCCTGCCCGGCGCCCGGTTCCTCACCGTGCCCCGGCGGGGCAACGTCCGGGGTGCCCTCGACGCCGGCCTGGCGCCGGGGCGGGCGCCCGGGCGCGCCCGCCTCGACGACGCCGCCGGCCTCGGAGACCTGTGGGCGTCCCGGCCGGCCGACGCCGGGCGTAACGCCACCGCCATCCTGCAGGCGGCCGCCGCCGGGCAGATCGCCTGCCTGGTGCTGCTCGGGTCCGATCCGGTGAGCGACTTCCCCGACCGCGACCTGGCCCGGCGGGCCATCGCCGGGGCGGGCGCGGTCGTCGCCGTCGACACCTACCTCAGCGAGTCCAACCGCCGCGCCGACGTCGTGCTGGCCGCCGCCGGCTGGGCCGAGAAGCCGGGCACCACCACGAACCTGGAAGGCCGGGTCACCACGGTGGCCCACCAGGTGACGCCGGTGGGCTCGGCGCGTGCCGACTGGATCCTGGCCGCCGACCTCGCCTTCCGCCTGGGGGCCGACCTCGGCATCGAGTCGCCCGCCGACGCCCTGGCCGAGCTGGCCAAGGTGGGTCCCAGCCATGCCGGCATCACGGCCGACGAGCTGCGCACCCGCCGCGACGGCATCCTGGCCGAATCCGGCTCGGTGGGGCTGCCGGCGCCGGCTCCGCCGCCCTCCCTGCCTCAACAGGGCGGCTACAGCCTGCGCCTGGTCACCAGCCGCAGGCTGTACGACGACGCCGCCCTCGTGCGGCACTCGCCCCATCTGGCGCCGCTGGCGCCGGGCGCCCGGCTGTTCCTCCACCCCACCGATTTCGAGCGTCTCGGCGTCGCCGCCGGCACCGAGGTCCGGGTGAAGAACGGGCCCCGGTCGATGGCGCTGGCCGCCCACCCCGACCCCGGCGTCGTGCGCGGTACAGCGTGGGTGCCGTTCAACCAGCCGGACGCGCCGGTGGCCGAGCTGATCGACATCACCGCGCCGGTCACTGACGTGCAGGTCGACACGCTGGCGTCGCCGACGGAGGGAGCCTGATGTACGGCCTCGAGTTCGGCGACCCGCTCCTGTTCGACGTCGACCTCACCGCCGTGTGGATCGTGCTGCTCAAGGTGGTGCTCGCCTTCGTCATCGTGCTCACGGCGGTGGCCTTCCAGATCTGGTACACGCGCAAGCAGATCGCCTACTTCCAGAACCGGATCGGACCCAACATCGCCGGGCCCTTCGGGCTGCTGCAGACGCTGGCCGACGGCATCAAGCTGTTCGTGAAGGAGGACATCGTCCCCGACCGGGCCGATCGCTTCGTGTTCAAGCTGGCCCCGTTCCTGTCGGCCGTGCCCGCCATCACGACGTTTTCGCTCATTCCCCTGGGCGGTGACTTCGAGGACAAGGCGGGCGTGGTGCACATCTTCGGGCGGGACACCTTCGTGCAGGTGGCCGACCCGCCCATCGGGATCCTGCTCATGATCGCCCTCAGCTCCATCGCCGTGTACGGGGTGATGTTGGCGGGCTGGTCGTCGGGGTCGAAGTACCCGCTGCTGGGCGCGGTGCGCTCCAGCGCCCAGATGGTGAGCTACGAGGCCGCCCTCGGCCTGTCGACGGCCGCCGTCATCCTGGTCACCGCGACGCTGTCCACCCACGGCATCGTGCTGGCCCAGGACGGCTTTCGCAGCTGGAACGTCGTCGCCACCGGCTTCTTGCCCTTCGTGCTGTTCTTCATCGCCGCCACCGCCGAGCTCAACCACCCGCCCTTCGACCTGGTGGAGGCCGAGCAGGAGCTGGTGGGCGGCTTCCACACCGAGTACTCGGCGGTGCGCTTCCTCATGTTCTATCTGGCCGAGTTCCTGGGCGTGGTCACCATGTCGGGCATCATGGTGACGCTGTTCTGGGGCGGCCCCCGGGGGCTGTTCGACATCCCCCTGATCCCCGGCTGGATCGAGGGCACGCTGTGGTTCGTCGTGAAGCTGGCGCCGTTCCTGTTCACCTTCGTGTGGATCCGGGCCACCCTGCCCCGGCTGCGCTACGACCAGCTCATGCACCTGGGGTGGAAGCTGCTCATCCCGGTGGCGCTGGCGTGGTTCCTCTTCCTCGCCCTCATCCGCGTGGCCCGCGACGAGGACTGGAACCTGCCGCTGACGTTCGGAGTGGGCCTGGTGGTGGCTGTGGCAGGATTCGGCCTGCTCGCCGCCGCCTTCCGCGCCGGTGCCCGTACCCGCGCCACCGAGGGGATGCCGTTCTCATGAGGCACGACTGAGATGGGCTACCTGCGCGGCTTTCTCGTGAGCGCGGCCCAGATGGGCAAGCGCAACCGCGTCACCACCCAGTACTCGGGCGGGCGGCGGAAGGCCAAGCGCAACCGCGACGTCAAGATCCCCAAGCCCGAGCGCCTGCACGGCCGCCACGTGCTCAACCGGTACGAGGACGGCATGGAGAAGTGCATCGGCTGCGAGCTCTGCGCCGGCGTGTGCCCGGCGCGCTGCATCTACGTGCGCGGCGCCGACAACCCGGTCGACGATCCCGTTTCGCCGGGCGAGCGCTACGGCTACGTGTACGAGATCAACTACCTGCGCTGCATCCATTGCGACCTGTGCGTGGAGGCGTGCCCCACCGAGGCCATCACCGAGACGAAGCTGTTCGAGTTCTCCTTCACGAACCGGGCCGACGCCATCTACACCAAGGCCGAGCTGCTCGTGGGCGACGACGGCCGGCCGCGGCACCTGCCCTGGGAGGACTGGCGGGACGGCGACGACGCCAACACCTCGGGGTGGATGCGGGCCACCTCGCCGTCGGGGGCGCGTCAGTTCGAGGGCGTGGTCGCCTGGTCGGGTGAGCTGGGCTACGGGATCCGGGCGCCCGAGGACCCCGACGACGCCGTGCCCGTGGTGCGCCGCCCCGGCCACCCCAGCGACGCCCAGTCCACCGACGCGTCGGCCACCCAGGCAGGCATCCGCTGATGGGCGGCGCGGCCTGATGGAGGTCACCGTCTTCGTCATCGCCGCCGCCATGGTGCTGGTCGGCGCCCTCGGCGTGGTGGTGCGCTCCAACCCGGTGCACTGCGCCCTCAGCTTGGTGCTCACCCTGTTCGGGATCGCGGTGCTGTTCGTGGCCCAGGACGCCCAGTTCCTGGCGGCCGTGCAGGTGATCGTCTACGCCGGCGCCATCGTGGTGGTGTTCCTGTTCGTCATCATGCTGCTGGGCGTCGACCGCACGGAGAACCTACGGGTCGACCCGTTGCGCGGGCAACGACCGGCCGCCCTGGTGCTCGGCATCTGCGCCCTGGGCCTCACCCTGGTGGCCGTGTTCGCCAAGGACGACCCGGTCACCGGCGAGCGTTCCCTCGGGGGCGCCCTCGACGTCACCGAGAACGGCCAACGGGTGGAGAACATCCGCCTGCTGGCCCGCTCGTTGTTCAGCGACTACGTGTTCGCCTTCGAGCTCACGTCGGTGCTGCTGGTGATCGCCGTCGTGGGCACGGTCGTGCTGGCCCGCCGTCCACGGGGCCCGCGGCCGTCGGACCAGGTGGCCGCCGGCACCGAGCTCGGCGCCAGCGAGCGCCGCGCCCGGCGGCTCCGGGTCGGCGAGCGCGAATCGGTCGCCACGGGAGACCGCCGGTGATCGCCGCCGTCGAGGTCACCCCCACCTGGTACCTGCTGCTGGGGGCGGGGCTGTTCACCATCGGGGCCGTCGGGCTGCTGGTGCGCCGCAACCCGTTGGTGATGTTCATGTGCATCGAGCTCATGCTCAACGCCGTCAACCTCACCTTCGTCACCTTCTCCACCGCCCTGAACGACGTGTCCGGCCAGACCATCGTGTTCTTCGTCCTGGTGGTGGCGGCGGCCGAGGTGGTGGTGGGTCTGGGGATCATCGTGGCCATCCTGCGCCGGCGGCCCGGCGCCACCGCCGACGACGTGTCGCTGTTGCGAGGGTGAGGCGGCCATGACCGAGCGAAGCGAGGTCCAGAAGCACGTCGACGATCGCCCCGGCAGGGGCGATGTCGGTCACCCGTCCACCCGAAGGGTGCACGAGTGACCGACGTCGTCTGGCTCATCCCCGCGCTGCCCTTGTTCGGGTTCGTCGTGCTCGTCCTGCTGGGTCGGCGCCTGGGCGAACCGCGGGCCGGCTGGTTCGCCACCGCCATGTGCGGCGGCGCCTTCGTCGTCGCCGTCGGCATCTGGATCGACCTGCTGGGCGAGCCCGGCGAGGAGCGCCACAGCGTCTCGACGCTGTTCACGTGGCTCACGGCCGGGCGTCTCCACGTCGACCTCGCCTTCCTGGTCGACCCCCTCAGCATCACCATGGCGCTGTTCGTCACCGGGGTGGGGACGCTGATCCACCTCTACTCGATCGGCTACATGCACGGCGACCCCAAGTTCTCCAAGTTCTTCATCTACCTGAACCTGTTCGCCTTCTCGATGCTCATGCTGGTGCTGGGCAACAACCTGCTGGTCACCTTCCTGGGCTGGGAGGGCGTGGGCACGTGCTCGTACCTGCTGATCAGCTTCTGGCACACCCGCACCACCGCCGCCTCGGCCGGGAAGAAGGCGTTCGTCACCAACCGGGTGGGTGACTGGGGCTTCCTCATGGCGATGTTCCTAGCCTTCCAGTACACCGGCTCGCTCGACTACGAGACCCTGAACGGGGCGGCGCCGGCGCTGTCGTCGTCCACGGTCACTGCCATCAGCCTGCTGCTCCTGGTGGGCGCCATCGGGAAGTCGGCCCAGCTGCCGCTCTACATCTGGCTGCCCGACGCCATGGAGGGCCCCACCCCGGTGTCGGCCCTCATCCACGCCGCCACCATGGTGACGGCCGGGGTGTTCCTGCTCGTGCGGGTCAACCCGCTGCTGGCCGAGTCGGACACGGCCCTGTGGATCGTGGCCATCGTGGGGCTGGCGACGGCGTTCTTCGCCGCCACCATCGCCGTCGCCCAGAACGACATCAAGCGGGTGCTGGCGTACTCCACCATCAGCCAGCTGGGCTACATGTTCCTGGCCGTCGGCTGCGGGGCCTACGTACCCGCCATCTTCCACATGGTCACCCACGCGTTCTTCAAGGCGCTGCTGTTCCTCGGGTCGGGCTCGGTTATCCACGGCATGCACGACGAGCAGGACATGCGCCGCATGGGCGCGCTTCGGGTGGTCATGCCCGTCACCGCCATGACGTTCATCGTCGGGTGGCTGGCCATCGCCGGCGTCCCCCCGTTCGCCGGCTTCTGGTCCAAGGACGAAATCCTGCTGTACGCGTGGGACAAGCACTTCCTGCTGTGGCTCTTCGGCATTATCACCTCGCTGCTCACCGCCTACTACATGACTCGGCAGGTGGCGATGGTCTTCTTCGGCGAGGCCCGCTGGGAAGAGGCGCGTCCCGCCCACGGCAACGAGCCCGAGATGGCCGACGCCGCCCACGGCCAGCACGCCGCCCGCCCCCACGAGTCGAGCTGGATCATGCTCGGCCCCCTCGTGGTGCTGGCGATCCTGTCCACCATCGGCGGCGCCCTCAACCTTCCCTTCGGCGACCTGAACTTCCTGGGTCGCTGGCTCGAGCCGGTGGTGGAGGGAAGCGAGACGGTGCTCGCCCCCGCCAGCGACGACATCCAGTGGTTCCTGCTGGCCGGCTCGGCGGTCGTCGCCGTGGTGGGCATCGCCCTCGGCTGGCTCGTCTACGAGCGCCGGCAGGTCAAGCCGGTCGAGCCCGCGGTCCTGCAGCACGCCTGGTACGTGGACGAGGAGCTGGCTCACTTCGTCGCCGGTCCCGGCGAGGGCGCCTTTGCGGCGACGGCGGCCTTCGACGCCGTCGTCATCGACGGGGCGGTCAACGGCACGGGCGGCGTGCTGCGCACGACGGGCGGGTTCCTGCGCCGCGTGCAGACTGGTTTCATCCGCAACTACGCCCTCGGGGTGGGGGTCGGAGCCATCGCCCTGCTGGCCTGGTTCGTGGCCCGGGGGATGCTCTGATGGAGGTCGGGGGCGATGCCTTCCCGCTGTTGACGGTGGTGATCCTGCTGCCGGCGCTGGGCGCGCTGGTGGTGGCGTTGCTGCCGACGCGGCGGGCCGGGGGCACCAGCCTGGTGAAGCTCGTCGGGCTGATGGTGGCGGGCGCCACGGGTGCGCTCACGATCTACGCCCTGGTGGATTTCGACACGGGCGTGTCCGGCTACCAGTTCGTGTCCAAGCACTTGTGGGTCGAGCAGTGGGGGATCTCCTGGCACCTCGGGCTCGACGGCATCTCGCTGTTCCTCGTGGTGCTCACCGGCATCCTGTTCCCCCTGTCGCTCCTCGGGGCCGACCCGCACCACGACGAGAAGTCGTACGTCGCCTGGATGCTGGTGCTGGAGGCGTCGGTGATCGGGTCGTTCGTGACCCTCGACCTGTTCGCCTTCTTCGTGTTCTTCGAGCTGACCCTGGTGCCGATGTACTTCCTCATCGGCGGGTGGGGCTACGCCAACCGGATCTACGCCGCCCTCAAGTTCTTCCTCTACACCTTCGCCGGCTCCACGCTGATGCTGGTGGCCATCGTGGGCGTGGTGTGGCTGTACCAGCGCGACACGGGCACACTCACCTTCGACCTCGCCGTCTTGAGCGACCCCAACACCGGCATCGCGTCGGTGATCGGCGTCGACACCGCCCGGTGGCTGTTCCTCGGGTTCGCCGTCGCCTTCGCCGTGAAGGTGCCGATGTTCCCGCTGCACACGTGGCTGCCCGACGCCCACACCGAGGCGCCCACCGCCGGTTCGGTGATCCTCGCCGGCCTGCTGCTGAAGCTGGGCACCTACGGCTTCGTGCGTTTCAACCTCGAGTTGTTCCCCGAGGCGTCCCGGTACTTCGCGCCCACGCTGGTGACGCTGGGGGTCATCGGGATCATCTACGGGGCCATCGTGGCCACCATGCAGCGCGACCTGAAGCGGCTGGTGGCCTATTCGTCGGTGGCCCACCTGGGCTTCATCGTGCTCGGCACCTTCGCGTTGACGGCCGAGTCGGTGTCGGGCGGCGTCATCCAGATGCTCAACCACGGCATTTCCACCGGTGCGTTGTTCCTGCTGGTGGGGATGATCAGCGACCGGCGCCACACGCGCGAGATCTCCCAGCTGAAGGGACTTCAGGTGGCGGCGCCCATCTTCGCGGCCGTGTTCACGGTGGTGATGCTCTCGTCCATCGGGGTGCCGGGGCTCAACGGCTTCGTGGGTGAGTTCCTGGTGCTCATCGGGTCGTTCACCACCTACCGGTGGTGGACGATGGTGGCCACCGCCGGCATGATCCTGGCCGCCCTGTACCTGCTGTTCGCCTACCAGCGGGTGTTCCACGGTCCGGTTGACGACGAGAACCGCCACTTCCCGGAGATGACGTGGCGGGAGGGGCTGGTGATGCTGCCGCTGGTGGCCATCATCTTCTTCATGGGGATCTACCCCAAGCCCTTCCTCGACCGCATCAATCCTTCGGTCGAGCGGATCGTGGCCAAGGTCAACCCTGCCGGGGTCGAGCCCATCGAACCGGTGGCCGTCGTCGCCGGGGCCGAGGAGGGTGGGTGATGGGGGCGGTGCTGGCCCAGGCCGCGTCCGCCTTTCGCGGGCCCGACGTCGACTGGTACGCGCTGTCACCCTTGCTCGTGCTGCTGGGCGCGGCGATGGGGCTGCTCGTGGTCGCCGCCCTGGCGCCCGCGATCTGGCGGCGGGGGTGGTACGCGTTCGTGACGGCGACGGCCGCCGGGGCCGCCATCGTGCTGGCCGTGCTGCTGTGGAACGACGTCCGCGACGACGGTGCTCGGTCGCTGGTGGGCGGGGCGGTGGTGCTCGACGGCTTCTCGCTGTTCACGACGGTGATCATCTGCTCGGCCGTGCTGCTCACGGCTTTGTTCGCCGACGACTACCTGCGCCGGGAAGACCTCGACGGGCCCGAGCTGTACGGGCTGCTCCTGTTGTCGGCCGTGGGTGCGGTGGTGATGGGATCGGCCGACGACCTCATCGTCGTGTTCCTCGGGCTGGAGACGTTGTCGCTGGCCCTCTACGTCATGGCCGCCATGCACCGGCGCCGGCTCGAGTCGCAGGAGTCGGCCATGAAGTACTTCGTGCTGGGCAGCTTCTCGTCGGCTTTCCTCCTGTACGGGATCGCCCTGGTGTACGGCTCCACCGGCACCACGCGCATCGCCGGCATCGTCGACGTGTTCAACCGCAGCGACCCCAGCGACAAGCCCGTGCTGCTGGCCGGCCTCGCCCTGCTGCTGGTGGGCCTGGGCTTCAAGGTGGCGGCGGTGCCGTTCCACTCGTGGGCCCCCGACGTGTACCAGGGGGCCCCCACGCCGGTGTCGGGGTTCATGGCGTCGGCGGCCAAGGCGGCCGGGTTCGCCGCCCTGCTGCGCGTGTTCGTGGTGGGCATGGCGGCGCTGCACACCGACTGGCGCCCGGTGGTGTGGGTGATCGCGGTGATCACGCTGGTGTTCGGCTCGGTGGCCGCGCTGGTGCAGACCGACGTGAAGCGCATGCTGGCCTACAGCTCCATCAACCACGCCGGCTTCGTCCTGATCGGCGTGGAGGCGGGCACGGCCCGGGGCACGGCGGCGGCGCTGGCCTACCTGCTCATCTACGCCTTCATGGTGCTGGGCAGCTTCGGCGTCGTCGCCCTGGTGGCCCGGCGGGGTGACGGGGCCACCGGCCTCGACGCCTACCGGGGCCTGTCCCGCACCCGGCCGGTGCTGGCCCTGGTGTTCACCATCTTCCTGCTGGCCCAGGCCGGCGTGCCCCTCACCAGTGGCTTCGTGGCCAAGTTCTCGGTGATCACCGCCGCCGTCGACGCCGACAGCTTCGCGCTGGCCATCATCGCCATGCTCACGTCGGCGGTGGCCGCCTTCGTGTACCTGCGCATCGTGGTGGCCATGTACCTCTCCGACCCGGCCGAGGCCCCCGCCACCAGTGACGGGGAGGTGCTGGGCCCGGTGCACGTGCCCCTGTCGGCGGGGGTGGGGCTCGCGTTGGCGTTGGGCGTGACGGTGCTGGTCGGGTTCCTGCCCGGCCTGGTGATCGACCCGGCCAACGACGCCGTCCCGGTCGTCGCCGCCGGTGCGCCTGCCCCCTGACCGGCTCGCCCCCTCCTCTACCGCCTGGGTGACGCTTTTCGTGAGGGGGTCACGAGATCCGTCACACAAGCGGTGCGGGCGGCGGCCACCCGGGCCTCGGCCAGCGCGAGGTAGGCGGGCTCGGTGTCGTAGCCGACGTAGCGCCGGTCGGTCTCGACGGCCGCCACCGCCGTCGACCCGGCGCCCACGAACGGGTCGAGCACCACGTCGCCCCGGTAGGTGTAGAGCTCGATGAGCCGGCGCGGCAGTTCCAC
>JBIOZN010000515.1:0-4364 GCA_044871175.1 Acidimicrobiales bacterium
CCACCACCACGACCATCCCCCGGCGCCCCGTCGCCGGCGACATCGAGCAGCTGGTGTTCGAGCAGTCGGTCGAGCTGGCGCTGGTGCGGGCCTACGGCCTGCTGGTCGACTCCAACGTCCTGGCCACCGACATCAGCAAGGTGACCCGCCTGTTCCAGCGCCATCACCAGGAGCACGCCGACGCCCTCGCCGGGCTGGCCGGCAAGGCGGCGCGCAACCAGCCCAACACCGCCTTGCTGGATGCCTACACGCCGCGCATCCAGGCGGCGAGCACGCCCGAGGCCGCGCTCGACATCGCGCTGGAGCTGGAGAACATGGCCACCGCCACCTACGTCGCCGCCCTGGGCGAGCTCGAGGCCACCGACTCCTCGGCGTTGGTCGCGTCCATCGCGCCCATCGAGGCCCGGCACACGGTCGTGTACGGCGAGGCGCTGGGGCGGCCGCTGCAGCAGTACGTCCCCGAGTTCCAGAGCACCACCGGTGCGGCCACGCCCCAGCAGTACCCCCTGGGCCAGGCGTGAGGGAGGCGGGCATGGAGCCGAGTCGAGACGAGCTGCGGCGCCAGCTGCGCGCCGCCGAACGGGCCCACGCCGAGGCCCTCCCCCGGTGGCGCGAGGCGCTGGCGCGAGCCTTCCTGGACGACCGCCGGCCGGCACCGGGCGCCCGGGCCGACCTGCTGCTGGGCGGCCTCGCCCGGCGGCGGTTCCTCCAGGTCGGCGGGCTCACAGTGGCCACGGCCGCCGTGCTGGCCGCCTGCGCCGACGAGCGCCCGTCGGGCAACGTCCCCACGGCGGGCCTGCCGGCACCCACCACGGGCCTGCCCGAGCGCAGCGTGGACGACATCGTGCTGCTGCGCACGGCGTCGTCGCTCGAGCGGTCGCTGATGAGCACGTACGACGAGGTGCTGACGCTGGTCCCCGCCGATGTCAGGACCGCCCTCGAGCTGTTCCGCGACCACCACGAGGCCCACGCCTCCTCGGCCGAGCGGGCCACCCAACAGGCCGGCGGCCAGGCGTTCGACCAGCCCAACCCCGTGTTCCAGGCCGGCGTCGTCGAGCCCACGCTGCAGGTCATCGGCTCCGAGGCGGACCCGGCCAAGCAGGCCCAACAAGTGGTCATCTTCGCCCACGGCCTGGAGAACATCGCCGCCTCGACCTACCAGGCCAGCGTCGCCCAGCTCTCCCAGGCCTCGCTGCGCCAGGCGGCCATGAGCGTGGGCACCGTCGAGGCGCGCCATGCCGCCGTGCTGGCGGGGTTCATCGACGACGCCCAGCCCGTGGCCGGGCTCGACACCCTCGACGCCGCCCCCACCACCGCGGGCTCCACCACGACGACGGCGGTGGCCCAGCCCGAGCCGGGGGCCAGCACCACGACGACGAGCCCCGTGCTGGCGGTGCCCGCCACCGGTGTGTTCCAGGTCCCGGGCGCGTTCGGCTCGCTGGCCGAGTCGCTGGGCCCCAACTCGTACATGTACGACGAGCGCACCCTCACCACCACCAAGACGGGCTGAGGCGTCGCCAACAGGCGCTCGCTCTAGTCCCGGGCTCCGCCCCCGAGTGCCACCGCTAGACTGCCAACCGATGGTGAGTCGGCCGGGTGGCCGCGGCCGGGCGCCGACCCGGTCGAGGAAAGTCGGGACTCCGCAGGGCAAGGGTGCTGGCTAACGGCCAGTCGGGGCGACCCGCAGGACAGTGCCACAGAGAACAGACCGCCGATGGGCTTCGGCCGTAACGGCCAGAGCCACAGGCAAGGGTGCAACGGTGCGGTAAGAGCGCACCAGCGCCCGGGGTGACCCGGGCGGCTTGGTAAACCCCACCCGGAGCAAGGCCGAACAGGGGACGAACGGGCGGCCCGCCCGCTCCGCCAGGAGCCGTCCCCGGGTAGGCCGCGTAGATGGATGGCCACCGCGGCGCCGGTCCTCCCGGACCGGTGCCGGCACAGAATCCCGCTTATAGGCCGGCTCACCGTCATCGAGCTGCCACTGGCAGCCCGCGCGCCCTTTGACCGACCTGGACCCCACTCCCGACGCCGTCGCGGGCAGCGCGCTCTCTAGGCCGCGAATTGCACCGTAGAGGTGCAGATTCCTGACTGAAGCGGCCTCTTGCCGGACGAAGGTCCTACGCCGCCAGGGGCCGCAGCGCCCGCTCCAGTCCGGCCAGATCGGCATGGGCGGCACGATCCTGATGCAGGAGGTGGGGCGTCGGTGGCGCGCTCGGGCGCAGGCGGGACCGGCGCTCGTAGCGCTCGATGAAGGCGAGCTGGGCCGGCATGGTGCAGCCGAAGTTCCGGGCTTCGGCCAACGCCTCCCGCGGGCTCCAGCCCGAGGCGATGCGATAGCAGGCGACCATGACGCCCGTGCGGCCGACGCCGGCCTCACAGTGCACGTAGGCGGGCCCTGGTTCGGTGACGGCGGCGAGGAACTGCTCGACCTGCCGCTCCGTCGGCGGGACGTTGTCGACGACGGGGATGTGAATCGCGCTCATCCCGGGTGACGAGGACTGGGCCACCAACTCGTCGTCACCGTCGAGCATCTCGGTGCAGAGGTTGATGGTGCGCCGGCATCCGCCGGCGTGCAGTGCCTGCAGCTTGTCCACCGTCGGCCGCGAGCCGCGGATGACAGCGTCGTCCACCCGGTACGTGTACGGCGTGTGGATCGGTGCCGACGTCTCCCGCCAATACGGCAACTGCTCCAGCAGGATCTCCATGCAACCGGCGTGGGCGCCGGTGATGTTGCAGGCGACGTCGAGCATGCGCTCCGCCACCGACATGTGGGCACGCGGGTGCAGCAGCACCCGCTGGGCGGCGGCGCTGGCCTCCACGGGCAGTTCCTCCAGGGCCACCCTGAGGCGGGCCCATGGGCGATCGCCATGTCGAACCCTCACGCCGTAGCACCATGCCGTGACCGGCCTGGCGCCCCCTAGGGCCTTTCGACCGCGACCGGCCCGACCCTCGGCCGTGTTCGCACGGCCGCAAGTCACATCAGGCCGACGTCGTGGGCCGGGATGGCCAGCTTCGGCGCGCTGGCCGCCAACACCCCCGCGGCGCTCGGCGCCTTCCTGCTGGCCCCGACGGTGTGGGCCACGCTGGCCAACGGCGCCCTGCGTCCCGTCGCCTCGTGGTTCGACATCTTCGACGCCTACGGCCGCCTGTCGTCCGACCATCCCCTCGAGCACCTCGGTCCCACCGTCACCTCCGTCGCCGGCTGGGTCGTGTTGCCGGCGGCCGTCGGGCTCGTCCGCAGCCTGCCGCGGGAAGTGGAATGACGGCTGTCGCGACCGTCGACGAGGACTTTGTACGCTCGGCGCCCGAGGACGAGGGGGTGCCCATGCAACAGCTCTCCGGTCAGGACGCCAGCTTCCTGTACATGGAGTCGCCGACCAACTACGGCCACGTGGGCGGCGTGCAGATCTTCCGCCACGCCGACGTCCCGCTGCTGCGCACGCCCAACGAGGAAGCGGGCCACAGCGAGTACCTCTACCAACTGGCGCCCTACACCCGGCGGCGACTGGTGACGGTGCCCTTCGGGCTTGATCATCCTTACTGGGTCGAAGACCCCAATTTCGACCGGGAGTACCACGAGCGCTTCATCGCCGTGCCCCCGCCGGGCGACGACCGCCAGCTCGAACAGCTGGTGTCGCGCATCGCCTCACGCCCGCTCGACCGCAACCGCCCCCTGTGGGAGGTGTATCTGATCGAAGGCGTGCACGAGGGCAAGCACTTCGCCGTCTACTCCAAGACCCACCACTCCGCCATCGACGGCGCGTCGGGCACCGCCCTGGCCCTGGCCATGATGCAGAACAGCCCCGAGCACCTCACCTACCCGATGCCCGAGCGGCGCTGGACGCCGGAGCGTATCCCGTCGCAGTACGAGATGCTCATGCGGGGCGTCGCCACCACCGGGCGCCGCCCGGTGAAGATGATGCGCTGGCAGCGGCGGGCCGCCCAGCAGCTGGTGGCCGGGTTGCGTGGGTCCGACGGCGGTCCCGGCATCCGCGACCGCATCCCGGCCATGCTCAACTCACTGCGCACCCAGGCTCCCCGCACGATCTTCAACCAACCCGTCGGGCCCCACCGGCGCTGGGCGTTCGGCTCGACCTCGCTCGCCGAGGTGCGCGCGATCCGGGCGGCGTTCGGTTGCACCGTGAACGACGTGGTGCTCGCCCTGTGCGCGGCGATGCTGCGGAACTGGCTGGGCGAACGCGACGAGCTCCCCGACGCCTCCCTCATCGCCACCGTGCCGGTCTCGCTGCGCACCGAAGCGGACCAGGGAACCCTGGGGAACCAGGTGTCGGCCATGGCTGCGCCACTGCACACCGACGAGCCCGACGCCGCCCGCCGCCTGGAGAAGATCCACCACTCGACTC
>JBIOZN010000516.1:0-2483 GCA_044871175.1 Acidimicrobiales bacterium
AACCAAGCCGCCGGCCAGCAGGACCCGACCGAGACCGTGCCAATCCGGTTCACGGTGGTGTTCAGCGAGCCAGTCAGCGGCTTCGCCTCTGCCGACGTGGCCATCTCCGGGACCGCCGGGGCGACCACGGCCACCGTGATGGGCGGACCCGTCACCTATGAGGTGACGGTGAGCGACGTTCCCGATGTGGGCACGGTGGTGGCGTCAGTTCCCGCCGGGGTCGCCGCCGACGCCGCCGGCAACCCGAACGACGCCTCCACCAGCACCGACAACACGGTGACGGTGAACGCGCCCCCGCCGCCACCGCCCCCGCCGCCACCGCCTCCGGCGATCGACACTTCCAGCCTGTCGCCCCTGGCACCCGCGCGCCTGTTGGATACTCGTCCGTCGACTGGCCCGCTGGGTTACGACGGGCCGAAGCCCGGCCCCGACACGACCATCAACTTGCAGGTGACGGGCCGGGGCGGAGTGCCCGCTGACGGCGTCAGCGCGGTGGTACTGAGCGTGACCGCCACCGAGGCCAGCGGCGAGGGTTACGTCACCGTCTGGCCCACCGGCGTTCCCCGGCCCCGGGCCTCCAGCCTGAACATCGGTCCCACCTCCTTCCTGGCCGTGCCCGCCGCAGGACAGTCCATCGCCAACCTCGTCACGGTCCCGGTCGGCACGGGCGGGCAGGTGTCGCTCTACACCCAGTCGGGCACCCACCTGGTGGCCGACGTGGCCGGCTACTACTCCGAGGCGGCATCGGCGGCCGGCGGACGGCTGGTGGCAACCGATCCGGCCCGGGTGCTGGACACGCGTCCCAACGCCCCCGTGGGCTACCGCGGTCCCAAGCCGGGAGCCGGCCAGGTTGTCACCGTGGCCGTCGCCGGGCACGGGGGAGTGCCCGCAACGGGAGCCTCAGCGGTGGTGCTCAACCTGGCCGCCACCGAGGCCGACGGGCCGGGGTACGTCACCGCCTACCCGGGTGGCACCGCCCGGCCGGGGACCTCCAACCTCAACCTGGTGACCCGTGACCAGACGATCGCCGTCCAGGTCGTGGTGCCCCTGGGGGTCGACGGCACGGTGAGCTTCTACACCTACGCCGGCACCCACCTCGTCGCTGACGTGAACGGATGGTTCACCGATGCCACGGCCCCCGTCGGCACCAGTGGCCTGTTCGTGCCGGTGATACCCGAACGGCACCTCGACACTCGCGACGGCGGGGGGCCGCCAGTGCCCGCGGGAGGGACGGTCACCGTGGCCAGCACCTCCAGCGTCATCCCCGCCACCGGCGTCGGCGCAGTGGTGGCGAACGTGACCGCCACCGAGACGGTCGAGCCCGGCTTCGTCACCGCCTATCCCTCCGGCATCGGACTGCCGTGGGCCTCGAACCTCAATATCGACAGCCCCGACCAGACCATCCCCAACCACGTGACGGTGCGCCTCGGGGCCGGGGCCGCCTTCGACCTCTACACCTACGGCCCATCACACCTCGTCGCGGACGTCACCGGTTGGTATCTGGCCTAGCTTGTGAGTCAGAGGTTCGTGTGCCGTATGCGGCAGGGTCTCGAGGATTTCGTCGGCGGTCTTGCGCCAGACGAACGGCTTGGAATTCTCGTTCCAGGCGGCGGCCCATTGGGTGATGGCGGCTCCGGAGCGGCGCCCCCCCGCTACCGCCGCCTGGATCGTGTCCGCGACCCAGCCAATAATTCGCAGCTCGCGTTGCGCCGCGACGCACGATAGCCGGCGGTGCCGGGCGAGATCGGTGCTCGGTGTCGCCCGGCCCGAGGGCCGTTGGGTCAGCGGGCCGCGCCGGCGACGAAGGCGGCAACGATGCAGGTGGCGTGCGGAACTCGTAGTCGACTTTGGGGGCGGCGCACGTTTGGCGCCCGGGTTGCGGTGCACGAGGCCCTCGAGATGGCAGTAGCGGTAGAAGCTGCACAGGGTCGACAATCGTCGCGCTACCGTCGAGCGCATCCGGCCCTCCTGCTCCATCGTGCGGGCGAACATGTCCAGGTGGGCCCGGCGTACCTCGAGCAGCCGCACCCCTCGGTTGGCGCACCAGTCGGCGAACAGGCGCAGGTCCGTGGTGTACCTCGCCCGGGTATTGCCCGAGTACCCGGCCCAAGAACCCGCTGAGCGCACCCCGTTGCCGTGCCCCGACCGGGTCCTCGTAGCGGACAAGCGTTTGACGTGGCGACCATGGCAGCCTCCTCGGTGACCCGACCCTCCCCAGGGCGGGATCCAAGCCTGCTCAGCGGCGCCGCCCGTCGTTACCAGGCGCACCCACTCGGGCCGAAGTAGGGCGGGTCAGGAGCCGAGCCGCGCGGAGTTGTTATGCGCCGCCCACCAAGCGGCGTCGGCCTGCGTCACCTGCCGGGAGGTGACTTGGACGCTCGCAGGCGGCGAGGCCTCGGTCGATGAAGCGTGCGGCGCCCTCGAGCGACGCGAGCGTGCTGAACATGTCTCGGCCGGGATGAAGGAAGTGCAGCTGTCCACTG
>JBIOZN010000517.1:0-9582 GCA_044871175.1 Acidimicrobiales bacterium
CACACCGCCCGTGCCATGGCACGCCTGAGGGGGAACGCGCCGTCGACGAGCAAGGAGGATCAGCGTGCCCGTCCCCCGATCCCAACGTGGCTGTTGGCCGTTGCTGTTCCCCGGTGAGCTGCGGTGATGTCGCCTGGCGGTCCCCGGGACGTCATCTGGGATGTCACGTATGCCTGTCCCCTGCGGTGCACCCATTGCTACTCGGAGTCGGGGAGGCGCCCGTCCCGTCAGCTGGGTCGCGACGACCTCTTGGCGGTGACGGACGCGCTGATCGCCCTGCGCCCCGACAGCGTGGCCCTGGCCGGAGGCGAGCCGCTCCTGGTCAGGGAGATCATCGAGGTGGCCGGGCGCCTGTCGGGCGCCGGCATCGCCGTCGTGCTCTACACGAGCGGCTGGACCCTGGAGGCCTCGGTCGTCGCCAAGCTCGCTCGTGTCGTCGCCGAGGTGCACGTCAGCATCGACGGCGCCACGCCGGAGGTCCACGACGGCATCCGGGGCCGGGCGGGTTCGTTCCAGCGGGCCATGCGGGCGTTGTCGTGGCTTGACGGCGCGGCGCGCCGCGCCGGGGAGCAGGGAGCCAAGGCACTGCCGTTCGGCGTCGACTGGGTGGTCACCCGCACCAACCATCACCAGATGGCGGACTTCTGCTCCCTCATCACGGGCCGGTTCCCCGAGCTCAAGTTCATGTCCTTCGGCGCGGTGGTCCCGTCCGGTCTGGCCAGTCGCAGGGGATTCAGCGACCACGAGCTCCTCGCCGACGACCAGGCGCGGCGGTTGGGCAACGGCGAGCAGGCGCGGCTTCTCCGGGCTCTCGTCCCGCCCCGCGTCGAGGTCACGACCACGGACAACCTGGTGCTGCAGATGCATCCCGACCTGGTCGCTCGGGGTCTCGTCCTGCCGGTCATGCAGGTCGAGCCCGACGGCGCCGTGAGGGCCATGCCGATCTACGAGGGCACCGTGGGCAACCTGCTGACCGAACCGGCAGCCACACTGTGGCAACGGTGCGTGGCGCGCTGGCGTGACCCGTTCGTGACGGCGACACTCTCGCCGGTCCGGACAATGGAGGGCTGGGCGGCGGCGACCCGGCTCATCGACGAGCACTTCGGCAGCGAAGAGGTGCGGGTGCGGATCGCTCGACGCCCTGCCTATACCGATCGCACGCCCGCAGGTGCATGCGCGTGAGCGGCGACATGACGGATGGCATGCGCTCGTCCGGGGACGACCTGCTCGTCGACAGCGCCCGCCGGGTGCTGGCCCGTCACGGCCGGGACGACTGGCAGGTCCGGCGCCGCGACTTCTGGTGCTATGTGCATCCGCCCACCGGCGGCACCTGCCTGCAGGGCTGGAAGTTGCACGTGTCGGCGACACCTCTGTCCGCTCCCCTCGTCCTGGACCGTTCGGCCGACGTGCTCGTGGCCAAGGGGTGTGCGTTCAAGTTCGCGGCCACACTTGATCGAGTCGGGGCGCTGGTGTCACGCGGGATGGAGCGCTCGGGGGGCGGAAAGTTCATCACGGCCTATCCGGAGTTGGACGAGGACGACCTGCGCGCCTTGGCCGAAGCCCTCCACCGGGCGACCGAGGGGTTGCCGGGGCCGGGCATCCTGTCGGATCGCCCGTACCGCCCGGGGAGCCTGGTCCACTACCGCTTCGGGGTGTTCAGCGGCGTCCCCGTGCTGGGCAACGACGGTGACTACGACGCCATGCTCGTGGCGCCGGACGGAACGCTCGTCCCGGACCAGCGGCGGGCCTGGTTCTCGCCGCCCGCCTGGGCGCCGGCCAACCCGTTTGTCGACGAACCGCCCGACGAGGGGGGCGTCCAGCCAGCGCCCAAGCCGGTCCTGCTCGACGGCCGGTACCTGGTACGCGAGGTGATCCGGCACGCGTACACGGGTGGCGTGTACCGGGCGACCGACGAGCACGCCGACCGCGCCGTCATCATCAAGCAGGCACGCCGCCACACCGGCGCGGAGTTGACCGGGCGGGACAGTCGCGATGTGCGGCGCCACGAGGCCGACATGCTGCGCCGGTTCGAACGCTCCGGCCTCACCCCCCGGCTGGTGGGCGTCTTCGAGCAGCAGGGGGATGTGTTCCTCGTCCAGGAACGGCTGCCGGGAGTCACCCTGCGACAGTGGGTGTCGGACGCCGTGGTCCTGGCCGACGACATGTGGGGTCCCTGCCCAGCCACGACCGCCCGCCTCGCCGCTCGCCTCACCGACCTGGTCGACGTCGTGCACGGCGAGGACCTCGTGTTGCGCGATCTCAACCCCAACAACGTGATGATCGCCGGCGAGGACGTGCGCCTCATCGACCTCGAGATGCTCTGCCGGCCGGGCGAGCCGGTCACCGCCGGCTTCACGCCCGGCTACGCCCCACCCGAGCTGGTGACCAACGGGATCGTCGCCGCGCCCTCGCCCGCCGCCGATCTCTACGGGCTGGGGGCCACGCTCTTCTACCTCGTCACCGGCGTCGACCCGCTCCTGCCCCCCGACGAGCCGGCGGCCCGCCCACCACACGAGCGCCTGGGCGCCTGGCTCGCCCAGCTCGCCGGCCACAACCCGGCGGCCCGGCAGCTGGCGCCGATCATCGTCGATCTCGTCCACGAGGATCCGCGCCGACGCCCGACGCTTGCCACCGTGCGAGCGTTCCTTCAGCGCCCGGCCCGGTCGGGCGGCGGCGTCGGTTCGGCCTCACCGGCGATCACCGATGCCGAACTGGACGGCCTCGTCGCCGACGGCGTCGACCACCTGATCGCGACCATGCACCCCGACGACGACGGTCGGCTGTGGGACGCGGGGGACTCGGGCGCGAGGACCGACGCCTGCAACGTGCAACACGGCGCCGCAGGTGTGCTGGGGTTCCTCACCCAGGCCCATGTTCGTGGGGGCGATCTTCGCGTGCGCGACGCGGTGGCGACGACGGCGGCGTGGATCACCCGGCGGGCCCGGCACGAGCCCAAGGCGTTGCCCGGCCTGTACTTCGGTCGGTCCGGTACCGCGTGGTCGCTGCTGGACGCCGGTCGCGTCCTCGCCGACCAGCAGCTTATTCGGCGTGCCACCGAGCTCGCCCTTCGCGTTCCCGTCCGCTGGCCCAACCCCGACGTCTGCCACGGCAGCGCCGGCGCAGGGCTGACCCAGCTGTACTTCTGGGAGGTCACCGGCCACCAGCCGTTCCTCGACCGGGCCGGCCAGGCCGCCGACGGGTTGCGTGCCGCCGCCGAGCGGGGCGACGGGGGCGTGCACTGGCGTATCCCCTCCGACTTCGGGTCCGGGCTCGCCGGCCTGGCCCACTACGGCTTCGCCCACGGCGTGGCGGGCATCGGCGCGTTCCTGCTCGCCACCGGGCGGGCCACCGGGGAGCGCGCCTACATCGAGCTGGCGATGGAGGCGGCGGAATCGCTCGTGTCGGGCGCCCGCGTGGACAACGGGGCCGCCTACTGGCCAACCGGCGTCGACGGCGGGCCGCTCAAGACGCACTGGTGCAGCGGATCATCGGGGGTCGGCACCTTTCTCGTGCGTGCGTGGCAGGAGGACGGCAGCCAACGACTGCGCCAGCTCATCGCTCAGGCGGCCGTCGCCGTGTGGCGGTCGCGTTGGCATCCCGGGCCCACGCAGTGCCACGGGCTCGCCGGCGACGCCGAGTTCCTCCTCGACGTGGGCGACGCGTTCGGGGACGAGCGCTACCGCCACTGGGCCCGCGACCTGGCCACCAGCATCCGCACCCGACACGCCCGGCGCGCAGGGCGCCGGGTGACGCCGGACGAAACAGGCACGACCGTCGTGGCCGACTTCAACACCGGTCTCAGCGGCGTGCTCTCGTTCCTGCTCCGGTTGCGCCACGGCGGACCGCGGCTGTGGCTGCCCGCATCCCTCGCCCTGCTCTCCCGCAGTCAAGACGAAAGGAGGTGATTCACATGGAGATCGACGTCGACGCCTTGCAGGTGCTCCCCGAGGAGGACCCAGAGGTGGGCCTGTGGCCGTGTACCAAGACCTGCACGATTTCGTGCTACTGGCGGACCACCTGACCTTTCACCCCCCGGCCTCGGCCCGCTGTCGGCGCCCATCACAAGCCGGCGACGGTGGGCCGAGGCCCTCGCACGAATGACCCTCGCACGCATGAAGGGACAACGCTCTGAGCACAGTGATCTCATCCGGCGCCGGCCTGCGCCGGGCCACAGCCTGGCGCCGGTTGAGCTTCCGGTTCTCGGCCCACGGGACCCACGCGGCGGGCCTGGCCGGGGAGGCCGGGTCCGGGCTCGCCGTCGAGGCATGGTCGTTCGGCCGCCGGAACACCACCTGTCGCTGGCTGCCGAGCGCGGCCGCCGAGACCGTTCGCACACAGCCGATCCCCGCCGAGGACGGCCGGGTGGCGGTCATCCGCAACGGTCAGGGGACCCACCAGGTGAGCATCCTCGTCACCGGGAGCACCGGCACGGTCGAGCACCCCGTCGCCGGCCTCGACGTCCAAGGGCTGCGCGGCCTGGCCAGCCAGGATCCGGGCACCCTCGCCTGGCTGGTCGCCGCCCACGCCGATGACCACTCGCTCCTCTATCGGATCGACGCCACGAACATGCACCTGCACCCCGTGCTCGAGGTCCCCGGACGCATCGTCGGCGAGGGCTGGCTGAACGAGCGAGGCGACCGACTGGCGGCCAACCACGTGGTCGCCGGCGAGGCACGCGCCGTCGCCCTCGACCTCCGGCACGGCGCCGTCACCCCGCTGCCCGAGGCCACGGGAACGGTGCTGCTCACCAGTCCCCGACGGGCCGGCATGCTCGTCGCCCTGCCCGGGACCGAGCGCACCCGCCTGGGGTGGACCTCGCCCGAGGAAACGACGGTCCGGTTGCTCCCCGCGCTGGGCGACCTCCCCGGCACCCTCCTGCCCCTCGCCTTCGACCCCGGCGGGCGGCGGCTGGCCGTCCGAGTCACCGAGGGCGTGCGGTCGCGCCTCTACGTCATGGCGATCGACAGCGGCGAGCTGCAGGAGATCCCCACATCCCCCGGAGTGATCCTGGCCGGAGGATGGAGCGCGAGCGGTATGCGCTGGCTGTTCTCGTCGCCGACCGAGCCGGCGGCCATCGCCCGAGCGGGAGACAACGGCCGGCCGCCCGCCCCGGTGGGAGCGTCCCACGGCATATCGCACCGGTGGCACGACGCTCGGGCCGAGCGCTTCCCCGGGCCGGCCGGTCCCATCGAGGCGGTCGTGTACGGCGAGGACTGGCGTACCCGCCCGCACCTGCTGATCGCCCTGCACGGCGGACCGGCGGCCGCCTGGGACCTCACCTTCAATCCGACGTTCCAGCGGCTGGCCGACGCCGGCTTCGCCATCGTCGCTCCCAACCAGCGGGGCAGCACCGGATACCGAGCCGCACACCGCGAGGCGATCAAAGGGGCGTGGGGAGGTCCCGACCTCCACGACATCGTGCAGCTCCTCGCCTACGTCCACCGCCAGCGCGACCACCCCGACTGTCGCCCGCCGGTGCTGGCCGGCGTCAGCTACGGCGCCTTCCTCGCTCTGCTCGCCGCCGCCGCCGCCCCCGGCCTGTGGTCCCGCTGTCTGGCCGTCGCCCCGTTCCTCAGCGCCGCCCGTCTGTTCGAGGACGGCTCGGCCGGGGTCCGGGGCCTCGTCGAGCGACTCGACGGTGCGTCCGAAGTGCGCGACGAGTTCGGCCCCCGCGATCTCCTCGCGCTCGCCCCGCGGGTCGAAGGGCCGGTGCTGTTGATCCACGGTGAGAGCGACGACGTCATCCCGGTCAGCCACTCCCGGCGCCTGGCCTGCCGCATGCAGGCGACAGCGGTCGATATCACCTACCGGGAGGTCCCTGGCGGCGGCCACAACCCGCTCGACGAGCCCGGCGGTCATGACCTCCTCGACGAGGTCGTCGACTTCCTGCTCGCCGACCCCGCCGCCCGGCGACCCGGGGGCAGCTGACCGTGTTGTCGCGCACCGCCCTGGTCCGCATGGCGCCGCTGAGCGCGGCTGGCGTGGCGGTCTCGGCCGTGCCCGCCATCGTCGCCATGCTGTTGGTGCCAGCGCTGTCGGCCCATGTCATCGACCAGGTCGTGGCCGGCCACCAGCCCGGCCTCGGCCTCGTTGCGCTGGCCGCCGTCCTGGCCGGGCACGCCGCCGCCGAGGCGTACGGCGGGCTCGCCCGCGTAACGGCCACCACCACGACGGCGGCCACGTTGCGGCACCGCCTGCTGCGCCACGTCTTCGGTCTCGGGGTGCCCGGGATCAACCGGTACGCGACCGGCGACCTCGTCGCCCGGTTGACAGGAAACGCGGTCAAGGCAGCCAGCGCGGTCCCCGCGCTTGTCAACGCCGTCGTGGCGGCGACGGCCTCCCTCGGAGGCGTGGTCGCCCTGGCGTTGATCGACTGGCGGCTGGCGGCGGCCTTCCTCGTCGCCGTCGTCCCCGCGCTTGTCCTGCTTCGGTTCCTCATGGCCGAAGTAACGAGCCGATACGGCGACTACCTGGAACGCCTGGCCGCCATCGCCGCCCGGCTCAGCGACGCCCTGGCCGGGCGGCGCACGATCCGGGCCTCGGGCACCGTGACACGGGAGGTGGCGCGCGTCCTCGAGCCCCTGCCCAGCCTCTCGCGTGCCGGGATGGCCACCTGGGAGGTGCAAGGGGCCATCTCCTGGCAGATCGAGTTGGTGGTCACCGGATGCCGGGTGCTCGTGCTCGCCGTGGCCGGACTCGGCTTGGCCCAAGGGCGGATCTCACCCGGCGACTTCCTCGCCGTGTCCCTCTACCTCACGCTGGCACTGGGCCTGCTCGACCAGGTCGATGGCCTCATCCAGCTGGCCGACGCCCGAGCCAACGCCGAACGCATCGGCGCGGTGCTGGCCGAACCAATCCAGGTCCAGGACGGCCGACGGGCCGGGCTGCCACCCGGCCCCGGCGCTGTCCGCTTCCGCCGGGTGTCGGTGCGCCGCGACGGTCACATCATCCTCGACGACATCGACCTGGACGTTCCCCCGGGCGCGGCGCTGGCGCTCGTCGGGCGCTCCGGAGCGGGCAAGACCACGCTCACCCTGCTCGTCGGCCGCCTCCTCGACCCCGATACCGGCTACGTGTCCATCGACGGCGTCCCCATCGACGCCGTCGATCCCGCCGCCCTGCGCCGAGAGGTCGCCTACGCCTTCGATCGCCCGACGCTGCTCGGCGCCACGGTTCGCGAAGCGCTCGCCTACGGGCGTCCCGACGCCTCACCCGCCGAGGTCGCACACGCGGCCCGGGTCGCGCAGGCCGAGGACTTCCTGCGACGGCTGCCGGCCGGGGTGCACACCCCACTCGCCGACGCGCCCTTCTCGGGCGGCGAATTGCAGCGCCTGGGACTGGCACGGGCGGTGGTGAGCGGGGGCCGGGTCCTTGTTCTCGACGACGCCACGTCCAGCCTCGACACGATCACCGAAGCCAAACTGGCCGAGGCCGTCACCGCCGGCCTGGCCGGCCGCACGCGCCTGGTCGTCGCCCACCGCGCCGTCACCGCCGCCCGGGCCGACCTGGTGGCCTGGCTCGACGGTGGTCGCGTTCGACGCGTCGCCACCCACACCGCCCTCTGGGCCGGAGAACCCGACTATCGAGCCGTCTTCGCCAGCGCCACGTCGAGCGACGGGAGAGCGGCGTGAGCCGGGCTCAATCCCCCCGCCCCGCCCGGAGCCTGGTCGTGGCCGAGCTGCGCGCGCGCAGGGGGCCCCTCGCACGGATCCTGCTCTGGTCGCTCGTCGAAGCGCTGCCGGCGTTGCTCTCGGGCCTCGTCGTGGCGGCGGCCGTGGAACGCTTCGAAGCCCATGACCTTCTCGGTGGGTTGGGGGCCCTCGCGCTCCTGTTGGCCGCCGCAGCCATCGGGGCCATCGGGACGCGACGGGTCTACCCCTGGTTGGCGGCCGTCGTCGAGCCCACCCGGGATGCCTTGGCCGCCGCCGTGGTCGAAGGTGCGGTCACGGCGGCCGCCCGCTTCCCGGCCCAGGCGGACACCGCTGGCGTCGCCCGCCTCACCGAACAGGTCCAGTCGGTGCGCAACATCCTGTTCGGCCTCACGCGGACCCTGCGCCAGATCGGCTTCACGTTCGTGGCCGCGCTGGTAGGGCTCGCACTGCTCGCCCCCGTCGCCGCGCTCATCACCGGTCTGCTCATCCTCGAAGCGCTGATCCTCTTCGCCTTGCTCCTGCCCGGTCTGGCCGGGCGGCACCGGGCGGCGCTCCTCGCCGAAGAGGAAGTCGCCCGCTGCGCCGGTGCGGTGTTCGAAGGGCGTCGCGACGTCATCGCCCTGTCCGCCGAGCACAGAGCCGTCGAGCATGTCGCCAGCGCGATACGCGAGGAGGCCAGCCTCGCCCGTGCCCTGGCCCAGGCCACCGCCATGCGGTCCCTCGTCGTCTTCATCGGCGGTCAGCTCCCCCTCATCCTCCTGCTCGCCGTCTCGCCCTGGCTGTTGCGCAACGGCCATCTCACAGTGGCCGAGCTGGTGGGTGCGGCCACCTACCTCACGGTCACCCTTGAACCCGCGTTGCGGGCCATCGTGGGGGTGATCGGCAGCTGGGGCCTCGACCTGGCCGCCACCCTCACGCGACTCGGTGAAGGCTTCGCCGAGCCCGAGCCGCCCGACCGGACGAGTCGGCGTGCCGCCGGACGGTTCGACCTCCACATACGCGGCCTGACCTTCGCCTATGGCCCCACGGCCGCGCCGATCGTTTCCTCGCTCGACGTCACCATCCCCGAGGGCGACCACCTCGCCGTCGTCGGGCCGAGCGGCATTGGCAAGTCAACCCTCGCCAACCTCCTAGCCGGGCTCCTCGTCCCCCAAACGGGCGCCGTGCTGCTGGGCGGCATGGATCTGAGCGTGATCCGTCCGGCCGATCTGCGCCGACTCGTCGGCCTCATCCCGCAAGAGGCCTACGTGTTCGCCGGCACCCTGGGGGAGAACCTCGCGTACCTGGCGCCACACGCCACCGACCGCGACCTCATCCGGGCGGCCACGGCGGTCGGCCTGGAACCGGTGATCAGCCGACTGGGAGGGCTCGACGCGCCCGTGGGCGCGGGCGGCGCGCTGCTGTCCAACGGCGAAGCCCAGCTGGTGGCCCTCACCCGCGTCTACCTCTCCCCGGCGCGGCTCGTCATCCTCGACGAAGCGACCTCGAACCTCGACCCGACCGCCGAAGCCCAGGCCGAGGCGGCCTTCGCGCGTCGGCCCGGCACCCTCGTCGTCATCGCTCACCGCATCACGTCGGCGGTGCGGGCCGATCGGGTCCTCCTGCTGGACGGCGACTCCGTGAGCGTCGGCTCCCATGACCAGCTGGTGCGCTCGTCAGCCCTGTACGCCGACCTGGTGGGACACTGGACGATGCCGGCGCCGGGGTCGCCCAACGGGCAAGGCCCACCCGCGCTCGGGCACCTTCCCCCTGGCCAGTCGTCATGCCCGAACGGGCACACCGACCGACGCCTCGGCACACCCCACCACCCTCTACCCGCCCTACCCGCCCGATGACGACCCGAGACCGTTGCGCCGGCCCATGTCGCACGATTTCGAGCGCATGCACTCCGGCCGTTATCACCCGGTGCCGACGGCGCCTACGGCGTGAT
>JBIOZN010000518.1:0-2398 GCA_044871175.1 Acidimicrobiales bacterium
GCGACCGGGCCGCGGCCGACGTCGAGCTTGGCCTCGAGGACCACGCCCCGGGCCCGCCCGTCGGGCACGGCCTGGAGCTCCTCGACGTCGGCGACGACGAGGAGGTTCTCGAGCAGCTCGTCGATGCCCGTGCCCTCGAGCGCAGACACCTCGACCATGATCGTGTCGCCGCCCCACGCCTCGGGGTTGAGGCCCCGCTCGGCGAGCTGCGCCATGACCCGCTGGGGGTCGGCGTTCTCGCGGTCGACCTTGTTGATGGCCACCACGATCGGCACCTCGGCGGCGCGGGCGTGGTCGATGGCCTCACGGGTCTGGGGCATCACGCCGTCGTCGGCGGCGACGACGAGCACGACGATGTCCGTCGCGTTCGCGCCGCGGGCCCGCATGGCGCTGAAGGCCTCGTGGCCCGGGGTGTCGACGAAGGTGATCTTCCGGCCGTCCTTGACCGCCTGGTACGCACCGATGTGCTGGGTGATGCCGCCGGCCTCGCCGGCGACCACGTTCGCGTTGCGGATGCGGTCGAGCAGCTTGGTCTTGCCGTGGTCGACGTGGCCCATGACCGTGATCACCGGCGGGCGCAGCTCCTGGGCGTCGGGATCGTCGTCGTCCTCGTCGTTGAAGAGGGCCTGCAGCTCGAGCTCCTGCTGCTGACCCGGTTCCACGAGGAGCACGTCGGCGCCGACCTCGAGCCCGAAGAGCTCGATCTGCTCGTCCGAGAGCGGCATGGTCGCGGTGACCATCTCGCCGTGCGTGAGGAGGAACCGCACCACGTCGGCAGCCGTCCGGTTCAGCTTGGGACCGAACTCCTGCGGTGTGGCGCCCTTCTCGATGATGACCGTGCCCTCGGGGACGGGAGCATCCGTCGGCGAGTAGGTGGTCATCGACTGGGGCGTCAGCTCCTCCATGGAGCGACGACGACGCCGACCTCCCTTGCGCGGGGCCCGTCGCTGCGAGCCACGGGGGCCACCGGGCCCACCGCCGGGACGGCCGAGGCCGGGGCCACCGGGGCCTCCGCCCGGGCCACCGGGGCCACCACCGGGGCGGCCGCCGTAGCCACCACCCGGTCGGGGCCCTCCGCCGCCCATGCCGGGACGGCCACCACCGGGACCGCTGGGTCGGCCGGCGCCCGCACCGGCGGGACGTCCGACGCCGCCGGGGCGGCCGGCGCCGGGACCCGTGGGGCGGGCACCGGGACCACGCGCGCCTGGTGGCGGCGGGATGGGCCGGCCCGAGGGCGAGAGCGGCCGGCCAGGGGGCGGCGGGATGGGCTTGCCGGAGGGCGAGACCGGACGGGCCGCGCCAGGAGCGCCCGGCGCCGCGGGGCGGGCGGGCGGCGCGCCGGGCGGACGGCCGGCGGGAGTGGGCGGACGGGTGCCGGGCGGCGACGACACCGGTCGCGTCCCTGGCGGGGCGGGCCGGGCCGGCGGCGCCGTGGGGCTGCCCGCACGGGCGACCGGAGCGGCCGGGCTGGCTGCCCGGAGGTCGTGCTCGAGGTTGCGCTGGCTGGAGATGACCCGATGCTCGTGGTGCTCGCCGTCGGCGGCCTTGGCCTCCTCGGCCGGGGCGGCAGCGGCGGCGGCTGCTGGTGCGACGACCGCGGGCTCGGCCGGTGCGGGGGCTGCCGCGGCCGGCACCGTGACCTCGGCCGGAGCCTCGGCAGGCTGTGGGACCGGCTCGGGCGCGGGTGCCTCGACCGGTGCAGCTGCCGCGGGACGCTCGACCTCGGGCGCGGCCGGTGCGGGCTCGGTGACGGGGGCAGGTGCCGTGGCCGCCGGCTTGACCTCGGCTTCGACAGCCGGCTCGACCTCGGTGACCGGCGCGACCTCGCGCTCGGCGGCAGGGGCCGGTGCCGCGTCGCCGGTGGTCGCGGCGGCCTTCTTGGTGCTCTTGCGAGCCGGCTTGGGCGGCTCCTCGGGCTGGACGTCGCGCTTCAGACCCTCCCGCTCGGCCTTGCGGCGCACCCGGTCGGCCTGAGCTTCCTCGATGCTCGAGGAATGGCTCTTGACACCAATGCCGAGGGCGATGCTGAGGTCGAGTGCCTCCTTGTTGGTGAGGCCGAGCTCCTTGGCGAGCTCATGGACTCGGATCTTTCCTGCCACGTGCGCGGTCAGCCTTTCATCGGTCGCGTGCCGCCACCGGGCCACGGCCCGGGGACGGACAAGTCTCTCAGGTTTTCCTACTCGTTTCCGAACAGCGTGCTGCGCAGGAGCAGCACCGCATCGGCACCGACCGGCGCCCGGAAGGCCCGGTCGAAGGCTCGACGCTTCAGCGCCAGGTCGACACATCCCGGCTGCCCCTGGCACAGCCAGGCGCCACGCCCGGGGGCGGTGCGACTGACCACCAGCTGCCCGTCCAGGTTACGGGCGATCCGGACGAGCTCCACCTGGGGCGCCCGACG
>JBIOZN010000519.1:0-7688 GCA_044871175.1 Acidimicrobiales bacterium
CGCGCGAAAAGTGACCCGACGCTCGGTCAGCCGGCGGGGTGGATGACCCGCCACACCCGTTCCGGGGTGGCGGGCATGTCGAGGTGGCGGACGCCGAGGTGGGCGAGGGCGTCGCACACGGCCGACTGCACCGCCGGCGTCGACCCGATGGTGCCCGATTCGCCGATGCCCTTGGCGCCCAGGCCGTTGTAGGGCGTGGGCGTCTCGTTCTCGATGCGCTCGAAGCTGGGCAGCTCGGCGGCCGACGGGAAGGCGTAGTCGGCGAAGTTGGACGTGATCGGGTTCCCGTCCTCGTCGTAGCGCACCTCCTCGAACAGCGCCTGGGCGATGCCCTGGGCGATGCCGCCGTGCACCTGGCCGTCGACGATGAGCGGGTTGACGAGCCGGCCGGCGTCGTCGCAGGCGACGTGGCGCAGCAGGCGGACGCCACCGGTCTCGGTGTCGACCTCCACCACGGCCACGTGGGCGCCGAACGGGAACGTGGCCCCGGGCGCCGTCCACTGGTCGTCCACCTCCAAGGGCTCGCCGCCCCGCTCGGACTCGGCCGCCAGCTCGGCCCACGTCTTGGCCACGGCGGGGGTGCCGGTGACGTGGAAGCGTCCGCCGTCGACGTCGAACACGACGTCGGCCGGGTCGGCCTCGAGCAGCTTGGCCGCCAGCTGCTTGGCCTTTTCGACCACCTGGCGGCTGCTGTGCTGCACCGCCGCCCCGCCCTGCTGCAGCGAGCGCGACCCCGACGTGCCGCCGCCCTGGGGCACGAGGTCGGTATCACCGTGCACCACGTCGATGCGCTCGAACGGGATGCCGAGCTCGGTGGCGGCGATCATCGACCACGAGGTGACGTGGCCCTGGCCGTGCGGCGAGGTGCCGGTGTACACGGTGGCCGACCCGTCGTCGTGCACGGTGACGCGGGCGAACTCGAACTGCGGGGGCGCCCCGCCGGTGATCTCGACGTAGACGCTGACGCCGATGCCCAGCGCGCACGGGTCGCCCGCCGAGCGCCGCCGGGCCTGCTCGGCCCGCAGCTCGTCGTAGCCGGCGGCGCCCAGGGCCTTGTCGAGGCAGGCGACGTAGTCACCGCAGTCGTACACCGTGCCGATGGCCGTGGTGTGGGGCTCGGTGAACGGCGCGAGGAGGTTGCGCCGGCGCACGTCCACTGGGTCCATGCCGATCTCGGCGGCGTACAGGTCCATGGCCCGCTCGATGGCGGCAGTGGCCTCCGGGCGCCCCGCCCCCCGGTAGGCGACGACGGGCGTGGTGTTGGTGACCACGCTCTTGGCGGTGAACTCGACCTTGGGGATGTCGTAGACGGCCGGCGCCATCTGGCGGGTCATGAACGAGGGCAGGATGGCGCCGATGTTGGGGTAGGCGCCCGAGTCCTGGACGACCGTGAGCCGGTAGGCGAGCACCTTGCCCTCCCGGGTGCCGCCGATCTCGATGTCCTGCACCTGCGCCCGGCCTTGGCCGAGGCCCACCATGTTCTCGCTGCGGTTCTCGATCCACCGCACGGGACGCCCGAGGGCCTTGGCCAGCCCGGCGATGAGCACGTTCTCGAGGTCGGTGCCGATCTTGGCGCCGAAGCCGCCACCCACGTCGGGACAGATCACGCGTGGCCGCGCCTCGTCGCCGTACACCTGGCCGAGCACGTCGCGCACGACCTGGGGGTTCTGGCTGCTGCACCAGAAGCGCAGCTGGCCGTCGGGCGTCCAGGCGGCGGCGGCCGAGCGGACCTCCAGGGGCGCCGCCGCCACCCGCTGGTTGCGCAGGCGGTGGCGCACCACGACCTCGCAGCCGGCGAACAGCTCGTCGCCGGTGGCGCCGGGCATGCCCAGCATGGTGGTGTCGATGCACACGTTGCTGCCGAGCTCGGGGAACAGCAGGGTGGTGTCAGCCAGGGCGTCCTCCGGGTCGAGCACGACGGGCAGCGGGTCGACGTCGACGATCACCAGCTCGGCGGCGTCCTCACCCTGGTCGGCCTCCTCGGTGAGCACGACGGCGACGGGCTCACCCACGTAGCGGACGGTGTCGATGGCCAGCGCACTCTGCGGGAACTGGGGCGTGAAGGGCGAGCTGGGCCCGGGCTGCAACCCCAGGTCGGCGGCCGTGAACACGGCCACCACCCCGGGCGCGGCCTTGGCGTCGGCGGTGTCGATCGCCGTGATCCGGCCGTGGGCCACACTGGACCGGACGTAGGTGGCGTACACCGCCCCGTCGAGCAACGGGTCACGCAGATCGGCGGTGTAGGTGCCCCCGACGGTGAGGAACTTGGGATCTTCCTTCCGCGGCACTCGGTTGCCCAGGATGCTCATCGGCTTTCCTTCCCCCGGTCGTCGGACGGCGGCGACCTTAGCGATCGCCGTCGCGGGGAACGCCAGCCGTCGTCCACGCGTCAGGAACGCGGTGACGGCGATGATGACGGTCGTGGCGGTGGACCCCGTCCGACCGGTCGACGTGCGCTCGGCCCCCGAGGCCGATGCCTTCACGCGCGCCGTCGCCGAGCATCACCGGCGGCTGGCCGGCCTCGCCTACGCCCTGTGCGGCGACCGGGCGCTGGCCGAGGACCTGGTGGCCGAGGCCTACGCCCGCGTCTGGCCCAAGTGGCGCGCCAGACAGGTGGACGACCTCGGGCCGTACCTGCGGCGGGCGCTCGTGAACCTGGTGCACGGGCGGCGCCGCCGCCGGGTGTTGGAGCGCCGGGAGGCCGAGCGGCGCCGGGTGGACTGGCGCGAGGGCCAGCGTTTCGAGACCGGCGTGGAGGAGCGGGACCGGCTGTGGGACGCCCTCATGCAGCTGCCCGTCGACCAGCGCGCCGCCATCGTGCTGCGCCACCTCGAAGACCTGTCCGAGGAGGAGACGGCGGCCGTGCTCGGCGTGCGCCCGGGCACGGTGAAGTCCCGCCTGGCGCGTGGGTTGGCGCGGCTGCGCGAGCTGATGGGGGACGGCGCCGATGAGTGACTTCGAGCGGGAGCTGGGCGACGAGCTGCGGCGCCGGGCGGAGTCGTTCGCACCCTCGCCCGACCTGCCCGCCCGCATCCGGGGCCGGGTGCGCTCGCGGCAACGGCGGCGCCAGGCGGTGGTGGGCGGCATCGCGGCCGCCGTGCTCGCCGCCCTCGTCGCCGTCCCCCTGGTGCGGCGCGACGGCGGTGGCGAGCAGTCCACGGCGGCGAGGGCACCGGCCACCACGGCGTCGGCGGCGGCGGTGGCGGCGCCGGCGGCGGGCGGGGAGGGCGACGCCGAGGCCGGGAACGAGGCGGCCGACGCCGCCGCGCCCGCGGGGCCGAACCCGGCGGCCGCCAGCGGAGCGAGCGCCGACGAGGCGACGGCCGGTGGCCGGGCGGCGACGACGGCCGGTGGCGGGGCGGCGACGACGGCCGGTGGCGGGGCGGCCCGCTCGACCACGACGGCGGCGGCCGCGACCACGGCGGCGGCGGGCGGCGCGGCGACCACGCTGGCCGGTGGCGGCCCGGCCGTTCCGCCGGCGGGCTCGGCGCCGGCGGCGACGGGCGCCGACGTGGTGGCCGTCCTCGGCGACGGGACGCTGGCCGTCGTGTCGGCGACCACGGGCGCCGTCGTCCGGCCGCTCGGCGCGACCGCGGGCCCCGGCCCGGTGGCGGTCGACACCGGCGGCACCCTGCTGCTGCGGCTCACGGCCGCGCCCGGCTGCGGGGCCGGCGTCGAGGCCGTCTCCCTCGCCGACGCATCGGTCACGCCGCGGCCCGAGATGACCGACGTCGTGACCGTGGCCCAAGGCGGCCCGGTACAGGCGTGGATACGCCGCACCGGGTGCGCCCCGGCCGGCATCGGCATCGAGCTGGTGGTGGTCGACGCCAACGGCGCGACGCGCCGCCGCGCTCTCGCCGGCACCACCGATCTGACCAGCCTGGCCGTCAGCCCCGATGGCGCCCGGGTGGCGTGGGTGGATGGCGGCGGCCTGCAGGTTGCCCCTACCGGCGACCTCACGGCCGCCACCACCGTGGCCGGCCCGGCGGGAACGGCGGCCGGGGCGGGGTGCCGCTGGGCCCATCCCGCCTTCGCCGCACCGGACATGCTGGCCGTGGCGCGCCACTGCCCCGGCTCGGCGGCGGTGCTGCGCATGGGCCTCGACAGCGTCGCCCTCGCCCCGGCGGTCGCGCTGGCCGGGCTCACCCGGGTCGACGCCCTCGTCGCCGACGCCAGCGGCGCCCGTCTCGCCGTGACGGGCACCACCGCGGAGGGCACCACCGCCGTCGCCATCGTCGACGCCGACGGAACCGTGCGGCCGCTGCTCACCGGCGCCACGGCCGTCGGCTGGACCACCACCGGCGGGTGATCGTCACCCGCCCGGGTCGTGTGGCCTTCGGGTCGTACCACCCCCCGTGAACGCTTCCCGGCTGAGGCGGTAGAGGACGTGCCGGCGCAAGGGGCCCGCGGGCACCCGGGGATGGTCGAAGTCGTCGGCCGGGTCGTGGGTCATCCCCAGCTTCTGCATGACCCGCTGCGATCCGATGTTCGTGGTGGTCGTCATCGACACGATCTCGTCCAGTCCCACCACCTGGAAGCCGTAGGCCAGGGCGGCCCGCGCGCCTTCGGGGGCGTAGCCCTTGCCCCAATGGGCACGCGCCAGGCGCCAGCCCACCTCGACGGCGGGCGTGAAGTGGGCCGAGAAGGACGGTTCGGCCAGCCCGATGAACCCGATGAACGGCGCCGTGCCGGGCACCTCGACGGCCCACAGGCCCCAGCCGCGCTCATCCACGGCGGCGGCGGCACGGTCGGCCAAGGCGTCGCTGGCCGCCCGGTCGAGCGTCGACGGGAAGTGGCGCATCACCTCGGGGTCGGCGTTCAGGGCGGCGAACGGTGCCCGGTCGGCGGGCTGCCAGGGCCGGAGCAGGAGGCGCTCGGTGCGCAGCTCCCTCACGGCGCGGTCACGCCGGTCAGGGGACGAGGGGCGTCAGCAGTGTGTAGGGCCAGAGGGCGGGCAGGGACGTGGGCGCGGCGGCGGGCAGCACGGCGTAGGCCTGCTCGCCCGGCTTCACCAGCCCGTACTGCTGGCGGGCGATGCGCTCGATCTCGGCCGGGGTGTCGAGCAGGGTGACGCGCGCCTGCAGTTCGGCGTTGCGGGCCTCGGCCTCGGAGAGCTGATGCTCGAGGGCGGCGGCGCGGGAGCGCTGTTGCAGGTACGTGCGGGTGGGCAGCACCATGAGGAGCAACGCACCCGCCAGCACGACGGCGCCCACGGCGAACCACACCCACGCGACCGGACGGGCTCGGAGCCGTCGCCGGCGAGGCGGCCGCCCGGCTCCCTTCCCCTCCGTTTCGGTCACACCGTCCCGCCGTTCTTCAGCGCCGCCCGGCCCCGGTAGGCGGCCGCCTCGCCGAGGTCGGCCTCGATGCGCAGCAGCTGGTTGTACTTGGCCACCCGGTCGCTGCGGGCGGGCGCGCCGGTCTTGATCTGGCCGCAGTTGGTGGCCACCGCGAGGTCGGCGATCGTGGTGTCCTCGGTCTCGCCCGAGCGATGCGACATCACGGCCGTGTAGGCGCTGCGGGTGGCCAGCCCGACCGTGTCGAGGGTCTCGGTGAGCGAGCCGATCTGATTGACCTTGACGAGGATGCTGTTGGCCACGCCCCGCTCGATGCCCTGGGCCAGGCGCTCGACGTTGGTGACGAACAGGTCGTCGCCCACCAGCTGGATCCGGGTGCCGAGGGCGGCGGTGAGCGCCGCCCAGCCGTCCCAGTCGTCCTCGGCCATGCCGTCCTCGATGGACACGATGGGGTAGTTGTCGACCAGCTTCACCCAGTAGTCGACGAAGTCCTGGGAGCTGAGCACCTTGCCCTCGCCCTCCAGGTGGTAGGCGCCGTCCTTGTAGAGCTCGCTGGTGGCGGGGTCGAGGGCGATGGCGATCTCGTCGCCGGGGGTGTAGCCGGCGGCCTCGATGGCCTCCACCAGGATGCGGATGGCGTCTTCGTTGTGGGCCAGGTTGGGCGCGAAGCCACCCTCGTCGCCCACCGCGGTGGACAGGCCCCGGCCCTTCAGCACGCCCTTGAGGGCGTGGTAGGTCTCCACCCCCATGCGCAGCGCCTCGCTGAAGCTGGGCGCGCCCACCGGCATCACCATGAACTCCTGGAGGTCGATGGTGTTGTCGGCGTGCACGCCGCCGTTGACGACGTTCATCATCGGCACGGGCAGCACGTGAGCGTTGGGTCCGCCGACGTAGCGGTAGAGGGGCAGCTCGAGCTCGGCGGCGGCCGCCCGGGCGACGGCCAGCGACACGCCGAGGATCGCGTTGGCGCCCAGGCGGCCCTTGTTGTCGGTGCCGTCGAGGGCGAGGATCTCGAAGTCGACCAGGCGTTGGTCGAGGGCGTCGAGGCCCACGATGGCGTCGCTGATCTCGCTGTTCACGTGCTCGACGGCGTCGAGCACGCCCTTGCCGCCGTAGCGCTCGCCGCCGTCGCGCAGCTCCACCGCCTCGTGCTCGCCGGTGGACGCGCCCGACGGCACGATGGCCCGCCCCCGCACCCCCGAGGCGAGCTCGACTTCCACTTCGACGGTGGGATTCCCGCGTGAATCCAGGACTTCGCGACCCAGCACCTGCTCGATCTCGCTCATGTCCCCGCGACGGTACCCGACCCACCTCCGCGAGGGGCGTTGGGTCACTTCCGCGTCGCATGCGCGCGAAAAGTGTCCCAACGCTCAGGGCACCACCTCGGTTAGCGTGAGTCCGCTTCCCCCGTGTGTTCCTCCCACGGAAGGGGAAGTCCATGTCCCACCGGCGCTCGAAGTTCGAACGAGAGCGCGCGCTCAACAACCGTGCCAGCCGGCAACGGGCGTTGCTCAGCGCCGACGACATCGCCGCCAGCGGTCTGAGTTACGGCCAACTTCGGTACCGGTTGGCACGGCAGCAGTACCGGCGTCTCCGCCGCAAGGTCGTCGCCGTCGCCGGCGCCCCGCCGAGCTGGGAGCAGGCGGTGCAGGCGGTGTCGCTCTCGGCCGGGCGGGGCGTGTTCGCCGCGGGTTACACGGCCGCTCGCCTGCTCGGCGGTCAGATGCCCGAGGCCGAGGAGATCGAGGTGCTGGGGCCCCGTGAGCGCCGGGTGCGGCTGCCGGGCGTGCGGTCACACCGGACCTCGCACCTGTTCGACGAGGACGTCACCACCCGCCACGGCATCCCGTGCACGTCGGCGGCGCGCACCCTGGTCGACCTCTCCTCCCGGCTCGACGACCGTGCGCTCGGAAAGTTGGCCGACGACTTCCAGCGGCGGGGCGTGCTGAAACTGACGGCGCTGGACCGATGCGCCGGTCGGTTGCCTCCCGCGCCCGGCCGTTCCCTGCCACGGGTCCACCGGGTGTTGGCCGCCCGCTGGCCCGGCTACAAGCCGGGGGAGAGCGACCTCGAGACCCGCGTCCTGCGCCTGCTGGTCGGCGCCGGCCTGCCCGTGCCCCGCCAGCAGCATCGCATCAAGCTCGACCGCCGCCGGCGCTACTTCGACCTGGCCTGGCCCGACATCAAGCTGGCGGTCGAGGTCGACGGCCAAGCGGTGCACGGCACGGCGTCCCAGCGCCACGAGGACCGGTTGAAAGGCAACGAGGCCACCCAGTTGGGCTGGTGGTTGGTGCGGGTCGACGACGCCATGACCGACGCGCAGATCCTCGCCCAGGTGCTGCCCGTGTACCAACGCCTCACCGCGGACTGAGCGCCTGGAGCGTTGGGGGG
>JBIOZN010000520.1:0-2247 GCA_044871175.1 Acidimicrobiales bacterium
ATCGGCTGAAGAACCTCCTCCTGGCCGCCGACCACCCCATCCAGTTCGTGTTCGCGGGCAAGGCCCACCCGGCCGACGAGCCCGGCACGGAGATGATCCAGGCCATCCAGGCCTTCGCCTCGGACCCCGAGGTCCGCCACCGCTTCGTCTTCCTGGACGACTACGACATCTCCGTGGCCCGGGCCCTCATCCAGGGCAGCGACATCTGGCTCAACACGCCGCGGCGACCGTTGGAGGCCTCCGGCACCAGCGGCATGAAGGCGGCCATGAACGGCGGCCTCAACTGCTCGATCCTCGACGGGTGGTGGGACGAGTGGTTCGACGGGTCCAACGGGTGGGCCATCTCCTCGGTGGAGAGCGAAGAGGACACCGCCAAGCGCGACGCCCTCGAGGCCGGGAGCCTCTTCGACCTGCTCGAACAGCAGATCGTGCCGCTGTACTACGTGCGGTCGGAAGGGCCCGTGCCCCGCCGCTGGATGCAGCGGGTCAAGCACGTGCTGGCCTCGCTCGGGCCGAAGGTCACGGCCAGCCGCATGGTGCGGGACTACGTCACGCGGCTCTACGAGCCGGCCGCCGAGCAGGCCAGCCGCATCACGGCCGACGGCTACGCGCCGGCCAGGGAGCTGGCGGCCTGGAAGCGCCGGGTGCTCGACGGCTGGGACACCGTCCACGTCGCGGGCGTGTCGTCCGACACCGGCTCGGCCGAGCTGGGCACCGACCGGACCGTGACCGTCGACGTCGACCTCGGCGCCCTCACCACCGACGACGTCGACGTGCAACTCCTCCACGGGCCAGCGGGCGCCGGTGACGAGCTGATCGATCCGGAGGTGGTCTCGCTGGCGTGGTCGGGGAGCGATGGCGTCGGCAGCGGCCTGGTCCGCTACGAGGGCGGCTTCCGGTGCGAGCGAGCGGGCCGCTACGGGTTCACCGTGCGCGTGGTGCCGAGCAACCCCGGTCTGACGAGCCCCGTCGAACTCGGCTCCATCGCCTGGGCCTGACGCCGGCCGCCGGCTGGCCAGCTCCGGGCGGCCGGGGTCACGGATGGCTGACGCCGACGCCGGGGCCGACCTCCTCCACGAGGCATCGTCACCGAAGGCTGACCCCCCCGGACCCGTTCTGCGGGCGAACGGACAGCACTGGCGACGGCGCCCGCCCGCGGAACCAGAGGCGAAGCCGTCGCACCAGCGCCCCCACCGCGCCACCGATCTGCGGGCGAACGGACAGCACTGGCGACGGCACACGCCCGCGGAACCAAGAAGGCTCGGGGCGTTCGGCAGTCGGTTCGGCGTACCCGTACCCGTCGCCCTACACGTCGCCGTCGCCGTCGCCGGCGCGGCGTGACGCTCCTTCGCACACCAACCACCCCGGGCCTCGCCGTCAGCGCGACGTGACGCACCGCCACGCGCCTAGCGGCCGGTGAACTGGGCCTTGCCCGGGCCCTGCTCGAGGAAGCTCTCGACGCCGATCGGGCAGTCCTCGGTGTCGAAGGCCTCGGCGAAGCGCTCCCGCTCCACCAACAGGCCCTCGGCCAGGCCGCTCGACAGGCCTTCATCGATGGCCCGCTTGGCCAGGCCCTGCACCGTGAGCGGCCCGCGGGCGAACTCGGCCGCCAAGGCAAAAGCCCGTTCGTGCAGCTGCTCGTGCGGCACCACCTCGTCGGCCAGTCCGATCCGGAACGCCTCGTCGGCGTTCACCTGGCGGCCGGACAGGATGAGATCCTTGGCCCGAGATGGGCCGACGAGGCGGGGCAGCCGCTGCGTACCGCCCGCTCCGGGGATGAGGCCGAGCAGGATCTCCGGCTGGCCGAACACCGCCTTCTCCGAGGCGATCCGGATGTCGCAGGCCAGGGCCAGCTCGCACCCGCCGCCCAGCGCGTAGCCCGACACCGCGGCGATCACCATCCGGGGGATGCCGGCGATGGCGTCCATGGCGCCCTGGATGTCGGCGCCGAGGGACCGTGCTCCCGACGACCCCAGGCCGACGAAGCCGTTGATGTCGGCGCCCGCCGCGAAGATCCGCTCGCCACCGGTGACGACCACCGCGCCGGGCGGGTCGGCCTGGAGGGCCAGCCCCAACTCGGTGAGCTTGGCCACCACGCCCGCCGAGAGGGCGTTCACCTTCGGGTTGTCCAGGGTGACGACGGCGACCCCGTCGTCACGCCGCTCCACACGGACCAGGGCCGGCTCGTCGCTCATGACCGGCAACCTAGACGCACCGCGCTCATGGCGGGCTCGGCGTCCGCTCGCT
>JBIOZN010000521.1:0-9608 GCA_044871175.1 Acidimicrobiales bacterium
GTGGTGGGCGTGGCCGACGAGCAGAGGGTGGTGAAGACCAAGCGCTTCACCATGAAGCCCATGACGCCCGACGAGGCGATCCTGCAGATGGAGCTGCTCAGCCACCAGTTCTTCCTGTTCGTGAACGCGCACACGGGGCTGCTGTCGGTGATCTACCGGCGGGATGACGGCGACATCGGGCTGATCGAGCCGGCCCCCTAGGCGCAGAGGCCGCGCCGGATGCCGCCCAGGCGCCGGGCCCACGGGCGCCGGCCACCGATCCGGGCGGGCACGTGCGCGCCATCCGACCCGCTCGGACCGCCTCGGCGCGCGCTGGTGCCGACCGCCTCGCACGGAACCACGGGGGCGTTCGGGGCGGGCCCACGTAGCATGGCGGGGCCATGGGCATCCTCGATCGCATCCTGCGCGCCGGCGAGGGCAAGAAGGTCAAGGCGCTGGCCGGCCTGGTGCCCGACATCCGCGCCCTCGAGCCCCCGATGCAGGCGCTGTCCGACGACGCCCTGCGCCACAAGACCGTCGAGTTCCGGGAGCGCCTGGCCCGGGGCGAAGATATGGACGACCTGCTCATCGAGGCCTTCGCGGTCACGCGGGAGGTCTCCGTCCGGGTCATCGGCAAGCGCCACTTCGACGTCCAGATGATGGGCGGCGCCGCCCTGCACTTCGGGTGGGTGGCGGAGATGAAGACCGGCGAGGGCAAGACCCTCGTGTCCACCCTTCCCGGCTACCTCAACGGCCTCACCGGGCGGGGCATGCACCTCGTCACCGTCAACGACTACCTGGCCCGGCGCGACGCCGAGTGGATGGGTCAGATCTACCGCTGGCTCGATCTCAGCGTCGGCCTCATCGTGCCCGGCCAGGACAGCGCCGACTACAAGCGGTCCCAGTACGCCTGCGACATCACCTACGGCACCAACAACGAGTTCGGCTTCGACTACCTGCGCGACAACATGGCCACCTCGGCCGCGGCCAAGGTGCAGCGGGGCCACGTGTACGCCATCGTCGACGAGGTCGACTCCATCCTCATCGACGAGGCCCGGACCCCCCTCATCATCTCGGGCCGGGTCGCCGACGCCGCCAAGCTCTATTACAAGTTCGCCTCCATCGCCCGCAGCCTCCGGCGCGACGACGACTACGAGGTCGACGAGGAAAAACGCCAGATCGCCCCGCTCGAGACCGGCATCGAGAAGGTCGAGCAGGCCCTGGGCATCGACAACCTCTATGACGAGGTGCAGCAGAACCTCGTCCACCAGCTCACCGTGGCCCTCAAGGCCAAAGAGCTGTACCGCCGTGACAAGGACTACATCGTCACCTCGGGCGAGGTGAAAATCGTCGACGAGTTCACCGGCCGCATCCTGGAGGGCCGCCGGTGGTCAGAGGGGCTGCACCAGGCGGTCGAGGCCAAAGAAGGCGTGCGCATCAAGGAGGAGAACCAGACGCTCGCCACGGTGACGCTGCAGAACTACTTCCGGATGTACGAGAAGTTGGCCGGCATGACGGGCACGGCCGCCACCGAGGCGGCCGAGCTCATGAACACCTATGGCCTCCAGGTGGTGCCCATCCCCACCAACGAGGACGTCGTCCGGCGCGACCAGCCCGATCTCATCTACAAGACCGAGCTGGCCAAGTTCGAGGCGCTGGTGGAGGACCTGGCCGAGCGCCACGACAGCGGCCAGCCCGTGCTGGTGGGCACGATCAGCGTGGAGAAGTCCGAGTACCTGGCGCAGATGCTGCGCAAGCGCGGCATTCCCCACGAGGTGCTCAACGCCAAGCAGCACACCCGGGAGGCGCTCATCGTCGCCCAGGCGGGGCGCCTCGGCACCATCACCGTCGCCACCAACATGGCCGGTCGGGGCGTCGACATCATCCTCGGCGGCAACCCCGAGGGCCTGGCCCGCCAGGAGGTCCTGAAGGAGGGCTTCCCGCCCGAGACGCTGGTCGAGGAGTGGAACCTCCCCGTGCCCGTGGACCAGCTCTCCGAGGAAGAGCGCAAGGTGCGCGCCGATGCCCAGGCGCGCTACCGCCAGCTCCTCGAGAAGTTCGAGGCCGAGTGCGGGGCCGAGGGCGACCAGGTCCGCAAGCTGGGCGGGCTCTATGTCCTGGGCACCGAGCGCCACGACAGCCGCCGCATCGACAACCAGCTGCGGGGCCGCTCGGGCCGCCAGGGCGACCCCGGCGAGAGCCGCTTCTACCTGTCGCTCGAGGACGAGCTCATGCGCCTGTTCGCCACCGGCGCCATGCAGTGGGTGATGGGCAAGGCCCTCCCCGACGACGTGCCCATCGAGGCCAAGATGGTCACCAAGGCGATCGAGCGGGCCCAGAACACCGTCGAGCAGCGCAACGCCGAGATCCGCAAGAACGTCCTCAAGTACGACGAGGTCTACAACGAGCAGCGCAAGGTGATCTACCGGCGCCGCGACCAGATCCTCGAGGGCGCCGACCTGCGCGACGAGGCCCTCGAGTACCTGCGCGACGCCCTCCATTTCCTCGTCACCACCTACTGCGTGGCCGACGTCGAAGAGGAGTGGGACCTCGAGGGCCTGGTCACCGAGGTGCGCGCCATCTGGCCCAGCCGGATCACCGTCGAACAGCTCGAGGACCTCGCTCACATCGACGCCGTCGAGGACCTGCTCATGGACGACGCCGTCGCCTACTACGAGCAGCGGGAGGCCGACATCGGCGCGCCCGTGATGCGCGAGGTCGAGCGCCAGGTGATGCTGCGCATCATCGACCAGCGCTGGCGGTCGCACCTGCAGGAGATGGACTACCTCAACGAGGGCATCAACCTGCGGGCCATGGGCCAGAAGGACCCACTGGTCGAGTGGCAGCGTGAGGGCTTCGAGATGTTCGGCCAGCTCATGCACGGCGTGGCCCAGGACTTCGTCCGCTACATCATGCGGGTGCAGGTGAACGTCCAGCAGCCGGCTGCGCCCCCGCCCGCCGCCCCCGCCCTGCAGAACGTGCAGACCTCGGCGCCGGCCGAGGCCGACGGCGAGTCGGGGATGCGCGCCGCCGCCCGGGCCGAAGCCGGGGCGCCGGCCACGCCGGCGCGGCCCGCCACCGCCCCCGCCGCCACCGCCGTCGGTGGCACCACGGCGACGGCCACTCGACCGGCGGGCGCGGCCACGCAGGCCCCGGTCGTGAAGGACGAGTGGTCCAAGACCCCCCGCAACGCGCCCTGCCCGTGCGGCAGCGGCAAGAAGTACAAGCTCTGCCACGGCGGCACCGGCAAGCCGTAGACTGTGCGCGACTGCACCGACGAGCTCAAGGCGCTGCGGGCCCGGGTCGACGAGGCCCAGCGCTACCTGCGCATCGAGGAGGCCGAGCGCCGCTTCGCCGAACTCGAGGCCGAGGTCCAGAAGCCCGACCTGTGGGACGACCAGGCCCGAGCCAAGGAGGTCAACGCCGCCTACGCCGCCACTCGGGACGACCTGGACAGCTATCGGCGCCTGGCCTCGCAGATGGACGACGCCGAGGTCCTCCACGAGCTCGCTCGCGAGGAGGGCGACGACAGCCAGGAGCCCGAGATCGTCGCGTCCATGGCCACCATCGCGCGCCAGCTCGACGACCTCGAGCTGCGCAGCCTGTTCACCGGCCCCCACGACGAAGCCGACGCCATCGTGCGCATCAACGCCAAGGACGGCGGGGTCGACGCCCAGGACTGGGCCGAGATGCTGCTGCGCATGTACACGCGCTGGGCCGAGCGCCGGGGCTTCGCCGTCGAGGTCGACGACGTGAGCGAAGGCACCGAGGCGGGGATCCTGTCGGCCGAGCTCACCGTCAAGGGGCGCTACGCCTACGGGCTCATGGAGTCCGAGCGCGGCACCCACCGACTGGTGCGCATCAGCCCGTTCGACGCCAACGCCCGGCGCCAGACCAGCTTCGCCGCCGTCGAGGTCTACCCCGTGCTCGACGACGTGGGCGCCGTCGACATCGACGACAAGGACCTGCGCGTCGACACCTATCGCTCGTCGGGCGCGGGTGGCCAGCACGTCAACAAGACGTCGTCGGCCATCCGCATCACCCACCTGCCCACCGGCGTCGTGGTCACCTGCCAGGACCAGCGCAGCCAGCTGCAGAACCGCACCAAGGCCATGGCCACGCTGTCGTCGATCCTGGCCGCCCGGGCCGAGGAGGAGCGGGCCGCCGAGCTGGCCGCCATCGGCGGGCGCCAGGCCCAGGTGGGCTGGGGCAGCCAGATCCGCAGCTACGTGGTGCAGCCCTACCAGATGGTGAAGGACCTGCGCACCGACCTCGAGGTGGGCAATGTGGCCGGTGTCCTCGACGGCGACCTCGACCCGTTCATGGAGGCCTACCTCCGCTGGAAGCGGGCCACCGCGAACTGATGGGTTTGCACCCTCAGGGCCAATAGTGGGCGCTCAGGGTGCAAACCCGATGTCAGGGGTCGGCGTCGAGGGCGGCCAAGCGGGCCTCCAGGGCGGCCACCCGGGCCTCCAGCTCGTCCAGGCGGCTGCCGTCGGACGAGCGGACCCCACTCACGGTGGCCGGACCGGGAGGCGCCAGAGCCCGGCCCTCGGCGCCCTCCTCCAGGAGCTGGATCCAGCGCCCCTCCTTCTGCCCGGGCTGGCGCTCGACCCGGGCCACCAGGGGCGGGTCGCGCCGGCTCAACGCGTCCAGCGCCGCCTCCACCTCACCCACCGACCCGAACGGGTGCAGCCGCTCGGTGCGGGACCGCAGCTCGGCCGCCGTCTGGGAGCCGCGCAGCAACAGGACGCACAGCAGCGCCCGCTCCGCCGGCTCCAGCCCGAGGGCCTCGTCGGCCACCTGGCGGTACTTGGTGGCCCGCTCCCCCGAGCCGGGGTGCACGACCCGGGCCAGGCCCCGGGTCTTCAGCACCAGCACCGTCGTCTCGACCTGATGCGGCTCGTAGCGCACCACCGGATCGCGATTCGAGGTCTGGTTGCACGCCGAGGTGAGGGCGTTGAGGGTGAGCGGATAGGCGTCCGGGGTGGTGAGCTGCTTCTCGATGAGGGCGCCGAGGACGCGTGCCTCGGTGCCGGTGAGGGGGTCGAGGGGGGCGTCGGGCACCCCGCCACCCTGCCATGAACTGGCGCGGAGGCGCTGGTAGCGTCGCTCCGTCCTAAAGGCCGCCCCGTGCGCGGGATGCCTTCGCGAGGTCGTCCATGATCACCCTCGAGAACGTCACCAAGGTCTACAAGGGCGATGTCGTCGCCGTGCGCGACGCCAACTTCGAGGTCGCCAAGGGCGAGTTCGTGTTCCTGGTGGGGCCCTCGGGGTCGGGCAAGTCGACGCTGCTGCGGCTGATGAACCGCCAGGAGAGCCCCGAGCAGGGCTCGGTGTGGGTGGCGGGCAAGTCCATCAACGAGCTGCCCGGCCACAAGGTGCCGTTCCTGCGCCGCAACATCGGCTCGGTCTTCCAGGACTTCAAGCTGCTGCCCAACAAGACCGTGTTCGAGAATGTGGCCTTCGCCCTCGAGGTCATCGGGCGGCCCAAGCACGTGATCCGCCAGCAGGTGCCGGCGATCCTCGAGCTGGTGGGCCTGGCCAAGAAGCACCCCCGGTTCCCCCACGAGCTCTCGGGCGGCGAGCAGCAGCGCGTGTCGATCGCCCGGGCGTTCGTCAACCGGCCCCTCATCCTGCTGGCCGACGAGCCCACCGGAAACCTCGACCCGGCCACCAGCGAGGGCATCATGCGCCTCCTCGACCGCATCAACCGCACCGGTACCACGGTGGTGATGGCCACCCACGACCAGCGGATCGTCGACATGATGCGCCGCCGGGTGATCGAGCTCGACCGGGGCACCATCGTCCGTGACCAGGCGCGGGGGGTGTACGAGTAGATGCTGTCCCGTCTCCGCTACGTCCTGCGGGAGACGTTCGCCAGCCTGCGCCGCAACGTCACCCTCACCGCCGCCGCCCTGCTCACCGTCGTCGTGTCGCTGCTGCTGGTCGGCCTCGCCCTCATCACCCGCCAGGGCGTGTCGAACTCGCTCACCCGATGGTCGAGCGGCGTGGAGTTCATCGTGTTCATGAACCCCGAGGCCACCCAGGAGCAGATCGACGCCGTCGACCGCGACCTGGCGGCCAACCCCCAGATCGAGCGCCACGAGTTCCTCACCAAGCAGCAGGCCTACGACGAGTTCCTGCGCCTCAACCCCGACAACGAAGAGCTCACCCAGGCCATCACCGTCGAGGGCATGCCACCCAACTTCAAGGTCGTGCCCGAGAGCGCCGACGAGACGGTGGTGCAGTCCCTCTCCCAGCAGTTCGCCACCAAGCCGGGCGTCAGCCAGGTGACCTCCACCCCCGAGCAGATCCGCACGCTGCGCATCCTCACGACGTTCCTCACCGTCGGGCTGTTCGTCGTGGCCATGGTGCTGTTGTGCGCGGCGGTGATGCTCATCTGGAACACCATCCGCACGGCCATGTTCGCCCGGCGGCGTGAGATCGAGATCATGAAGCTCGTCGGCGCCACCAACTGGTTCATCCGGGTGCCGTTCATGCTCGAAGGCCTCATCCAGGGCCTGCTGGGGGCGATCATCGCCGTGGCCGGCGTGTTCGGCGTGAACTGGCTGTGGAAGAGCCAGGTGCTGGGGAAGCCCGAGTTCGAGGGCGTGTCGCTCATCCAGGCCGCCCGGCTCACCGGCGGCGAGCTCACCACCACCACGTTGCTGCTGCTCGTCACCGGGGCGGTGGTGGGCACCATCGGCTCGGGCATCGCCGTGTCTCGTTTCCTGGACGTGTAGCGCCACCGGTACGGTCCCGGAGGTGGCGACCGACTACACCCAGATCCGCTACGAGGTGGCCGACCACATCGCCACCATCACCCTCGACCGGCCCGAGGCCCTGAACGCCTTCACGGGCACCATGCTCGGCGAGCTGCTCGACGCCTACGACCGCATCGACGCCGACGACGACGTGCGGGCGGTGATCGTCACCGGCGCGGGCCGGGCGTTCTGCGCCGGGGCCGACCTGTCGGGCGGCGGCTCGACTTTCGCGCGAGGGGGGGGCGGCGAGCCGGCCGGAGCCGACGCCGTGCCTCGCGACGGGGGCGGGCTGGCCTCGCTGCGGGTGTACGAGCTGACCAAGCCGGTCATCGCCGCCTTCAACGGCGCCGCCGTGGGCGTCGGCATCACCATGACGCTGCCCATGGACATCCGCATGGCGGCCGAGGGGGCCAAGATCGGGTTCGTGTTCGCCCGGCGCGGCATCGTGCCCGAGGCGGCCTCGACGTGGTTCCTGCCCCGCCTGGTCGGGATCAGCCAGGCGGCCGAGTGGGTGTACACGGGGCGGCTGTTCTCGGCCGCCGAGGCCAAGGACGGTGGGCTGGTGCGCAGCGTCCATCCCGCCGACGAGCTCATCCCGGCGGCGCGGGCGCTGGCCGCGGAGATCGTCGACAACAGCGCGCCGGTGTCGGTGGCCCTGGCCCGCCAGATGTTGTGGCGGATGCTGGGGGCCGAGCACCCGATGCGGGCGCACATGGCCGACAGCCGGGGCATCCTGCTCCGGGGCCGCAGCGCCGACGCCCGGGAGGGGGTGGAGGCGTTCCTGCAGAAGCGCGCAGCCGTCTTCACCGACTCGGTGGCCGACGACCTGCCCGACCTGTTCCCCGGCTGGTCGGCGCCCGAGTTCACGTAGCGCCGGACAGTGTTGGGTCACTTTTCGCGCACATACGACGCGAAAGTGGCCCGACGCTGTGGGGCGGAGCCGGTTCAGCGGCGGCGGGCGAGGGTCAGCCCGTCGGCGATGGGCAGCATCACCGACTCCAGCCGGGGGTCGGCGGCGAGCGCGTCGTTGGCGGCGCGGATCGCGTCGAGGTCGCGGTCGTGGGCGTCGGGGTCGACGACGCGGCCCGACCGCAGCACGTTGTCGACCAGGAGCAGCCCGCCGGGGTGGAGCCGGGGCACGATCTCGTCGATGTAGGCGCCCTGGTTGGTCTTGTCGGCGTCGACGAAGGCGAGGTCGAAGGCCGGCGGAGCCGGCAGCGCCCGCAGCGTGTCGAGGGCGGGGGCCAGGCGCAGCTCGATCCGGTGCGCGATCCCGGCTTCGGCCCAGTAGCGCCGGGCAATGGTGGTCCACTCCTCGCTCACGTCGCAACAGAGGAGGCGCCCATGGGCGGGCAGCCCGCGGGCAATGGCCAAGGCCGAGTAGCCGGTGAACGTGCCGACCTCCAGGGCGCGGCGGACGCCGGCGATGCGCGTGAGCAGGGTCATGAAGGCCCCCTGCTCGGGCGCGATCTGCATCCCGGCCGGGTCGCCCAGCGCCTGGGTCTCGGCGATGAGGCGCCGCTGCAGGTCGTCGAGGGGCAGGCTGTGGGCGACGACGTAGTCGTGCAGGGCATCGCTCAACCACGCTGACTTCGGGTCAGGCGCCATCGGGGCACGGTACCGAGCGGGGAGCCGATGACTGGAGGCGCTCGAGGCAGCCGCGTGCACCGTAGAGGTGCAGATTCCTGACTGACGCGGCGAGGGGACTGGCGGCGGCGGCCCCGATGGTGCACACCTCTGCCTTGGTCCGGGCGTCGCGGCGTCAGCCGGTGATGGGTGGGGGCGGGGCGCCGGGGGTGGCGGGCGGCGCCGGTACGGCGGCCTGGGCGGGGTCGGTGAGGCGCAGGATCTCCCACGCCGCCGCGGCCGCCAGCCGGTCGTACCCGGCGGCGTTTGGATGGACCCCGTCGCCCCCGCGCACCGCCACCTCACCGCCGTCGATCGCGGGCAGGCGGTCGGCGTAGCCCCCGTCGGCGCCGGTGAACAGCGTGCGGCCGTCCACGAACGTGACGTTGGGGAACTGGGCCGCCTCCTCGCGCTGGATGGCGTCGATGATCTGCATGCGCTCGTCGAGGGCGCCGTCCCGCACGATCGGCTCACCCACCCACACCAGGCGGCGGCCCTCGCTGCCCAGGGCCATGACGGTGCGCACCCGGGCGCGGTACTCGTCCTGCCATTCGGGGGTGCCGAAGGCCAGCCGTCCGTTGTCGCTGGCCATCGGCTGGGGGTCGTTGGCGCCGAACATCACCACGACGACCTCGGGCGCCTCCTCGGCCACCACCCGGGCGATCTCGCCGGGCCAGTCGAAGTAGTCGGGGCGGGCCAGGCTGGACGAGATGCGCCCGCCCTCGGTGGTGGCCACCAGGCCGGTGGCCGCACCCAACCGGGAGAACGACCACCCGAGGCCCTGGGCCAGCGAGTCACCGCCGACCCACACGCGCAGGGGGTCGTCGGGGGTCGGCATGCGTACGGCCACGTACGGCGACGCCGTCGTCGTGGGCGCCGGGATCGTCGTCGTCGGCGCGGCCGACGTGGCGGTCGGCGCCGGGGGGGCGGCCAGGGCGGCGAGCTCGTCGGCGGGGGCCGCCGTCGACGGGGCCGCAGTCGACTCCGGTGCGATGGGCGGCGCAGGCGTCGACGCCGGCGCCGTGGCGACACTCGGGAACATCGCGCCGACCGAGCCGGCCGCCGCGGCCGAACTCGAGGGGGCGTCCGGCTCGGTGGCCGATCCCGAGCGCCCGCGGGCGGCGTCGACGGCCGCCCCGGGCCGGTCGAGCGCGGTCCAGTGGGCGATGTCGGCCAGTGCCCCGGTGAGGCTGGTGAGCACGTCGCGCCGAGGGCCGAGCTCGCCCTCCTCGGCGC
>JBIOZN010000522.1:0-2406 GCA_044871175.1 Acidimicrobiales bacterium
AGAGCTGCACGCCATCCAGCCCACGCCACGCTGAGGGTCCGGACGGACGCCATCCGGTGCCGTGCCGATCAGGTCCGGCTTGGTAGGGTGGGCGGCTGTCGTGTCCCCGACCCCCTGATGAGGGACCGACGATCGTCGAGGAGAGCTTGGGCATGCAGTGGAGGCGGATGGCACCAGTCGGCGTGGTCGTCGGCGCGGTCATCCTGGCGGCCTGCCTGGGCTCGGCGAGCGGCTCGAGCGGCGGCGGCGAGACCTCCGCGACGCTCCCTGTCGACACCACCGTGGCCCCCTTGACCGTGCCGGTCGTCACCGAGGCGCCCACGACCGCCCCCACCACGGCCGCGCCGCCCACGACCGCGGCGGCGCCCGCCAAGGTGCCCCTGGCCCGGAACCTGGCCCAGGGCGTAGTGGGCGACGACGTGAAGCGCATGCAGCAGCGCCTCGTCGAGATGGCCTTCGATCCTGGCGTTCCCGACGGTGTGTACGGCCCGGCCACCGCGCAGGCCGTGTGGGCCTACCAGAAGCTGGTGACCGGAGCGACCGGGAAGGCCGTCAACGGCGTGATCACCCCGCAGCTCTGGGAGCGCATGCAGGATCCGCTGGGCATCGGGCCCCGCCGGCCCAACGCCACGGCCACCCACATGGAGATCTACCTGCCCGAGCAGGTCGCCATCCTCTTCGAGAACAACGTCCCACGGCTCATCACCCACATCTCGTCGGGCAGCGGGAAGGAGTGGGCCGGCGAGCGCAAGGACGGCACGAAGGTGCTCGGCACCTCGATCACCCCTGGCGGGACGTACAAGTTCAATCGACGCCAGAGCGGCTGGTGGGAAGGCGACCTCGGTCGCATGCACAACCCGGTGTACTTCAACTACGGCATCGCCGTGCACGGCATGACCGCGGTGCCCAACTACCCGGCATCGCACGGCTGCGTGCGCATCCCGATGCACATCTCGGAGTACTTCCCCTCGCTGGTGCACAACGGCGACCAGGTCTTCGTGTGGGACGGCGTGAAGGAGCCGGAGAAGTACGGCGCCCAGCCCCCGCCGTTCGACCGCCTCGACCCCACGGCGACCACCACGACCGTGCCGCCGACGACGGCGCCGCCGGCCACACCACCGCCCACCGCGGCGCCCGTGACACCGGCCCCGACACCGCCGCCGACCCCACCCGCGACCACGCCGCCTCCCGCCACGGCGCCCCCCGACACCACGGTGCCGCCGGCCTCGTCCACCGGCTGAGGCCTGCAAGGGCGGCGCAGTGCGCCGCCGGCCTCGTCGACAGGCTGACGGCTGGACGGGCTGACGACTGCAACGGCGCCGCAGTGCGCCGAGGGCTCACCTCGTCACCGGCGTTCACGCTCGGCCAGCCCGATCTCGGCCGCGAGCGTCGCGTTGGGCGGGCAAAACGCGGCCGAGGACACGTTCGCGGCCGGGAATCCCAGTCGCAACGGAAGCGGCGCCGGTGAGAGGCAGAACGCACTGCCGAACGTCAGTGAGTAGGAGGCGGGCGACGCGCAGCGGCGCCGGCGACGAAGACGCGTCTCAGCTGTTGAGGAGCGTGTCGGGACGGCCCGCGGCCCGCTCCTCGGCGTAGCGGTCGACCAGCTCGGCCATCGCCTGGTCACCGCTGTCGTCGGCCAGCTGGCGGATGTAGGCCTTGAACGAGTAGTCCTCCACCTCGGCCTCCACCTCCCGCGTCGGCTTGCGGGCCATGACCTGCTCGATGACCGGCGCCAGACGGGTCGCCTTGGCCGCGCACAGCGCCTCGTCACGCTCGGCGAACTCGGGCAGCACCTCTCGCCCGAACAGCTCGATCGACTCCATGATGTGCTCGTGCCGGTTGCGCCCGGCCTGCAGCACGAAGATGACCTGGTCGACCCCGGCCTCCTCGTAGCGGCGGAGGTACTCCCGGACCTGGTCCGGGGTGCCGATGGCGCCCCGCAGCCCGGTCGTGTCACCGGCCGCCACCTTGGCGCCCAGGCGCTCCTCCTTGACCGCCCGCGCCACGGCCTCCGGATCGAAGCCCTGCGCCGCTCGCCGCTGCTCGTACTCGCTCCACACGTCGGTCACGCCGGGCCGGTGCTCGCCGAACACGTAGAAGTGGCCGAGCGAGTAGCCGAAGAAGTTGGCCCCCTCCACACCCCGGCGAATGGCCTCCTCCTCGTCGTGGTGGAGCATCATCGGGCTGACGCACGCGAGCTGCGGGTTGACCGCGTAGCCGACCGGCACGCAGGACTCGGCCAGCGTGCGCTCGTACTCGTGGACCCAGCTGCGGGCCTCCTCGGGGTCGATGAAGGCGAAGGTCAGCGCGCCCATCCCCTTCTCCGCCGCGAGCAGGATCGTGTCGCGCCGGGAGCAGGCCACCCACAGCGGCGGGTGCGGCTTCTGGACGGGCTTGGGCACG
>JBIOZN010000523.1:0-17761 GCA_044871175.1 Acidimicrobiales bacterium
CGTCGGGATCGCGGCCGAGGGCGGCGTCGAAGGCGTCCTCGTCGAGCCGGCCGACGTCGGGAGAGATCTCGGCGAAGCCCTCGTGCCGGGCCAACGAGCGGCGGGCGATGGTGCGCCGAGCCGCCTCGGCCACCGCCCGCTCGGCCTGCTCGCCCTCCTTCAGCTCGTCGGAGCCCCGCCCGCCGCCTGGCGGGGACGGCCTTTTCCCGCGCCCTCGGCCTCGTTCGCCGCACCGGCACGTGGCCGGCCGAACTCGCGCTCCCACAGCTCCCGCACGATCTCCTCGGCGCTGCGGGTGGTCCCCTCGCGTACCCGCACCCGGCCCGACAGCGCCACCAGGGCAGCGTCGAGGCCGGTGGCTGCGTCGGTGGCCGGAGCGCGGCGCAACGGGGCCAGCGTCCCGGCCACCAGCACGGTGTCGATGGCGCCGCGCACCGACGACCCGATCCGCAGGTCGGGATGGGCCCGAGTGGCTCGCACCACGTGCACGACCCGGTCGATCCAGCCTTGGTCGGCGTCAGGGGGAACGGCGCGCGCCACGACGGCGGCTTCCTCGGGGGCATCCTGGTAGCCGACGGCCAGCCGGCAGGTGCGGTCGTAGACGGCGGCGGAGATACGGGCGGTGCCGACAGCGTCGAAAGGGTTCATGGCTGCCACCAGGCGGAATCCGGGGGCGGCGGCCAGCCGCCCGAGGCGGGGCACGTGCAGCTCGCCCTCGCTCATCACCGTGATCAAGACGTTGAGGGTTTCCTCGGGGATGCGGTTGATCTCCTCGACGTACAGCAGCGCGCCGTCCCGCAGGGCCTCGGCCAGCGGGCCGTCCACGAAGATGTCGGGCACGTAACCCTCGGCCAGGACACGTGCCGGGTCGAACTGGCCCACCAGGCGCGCCGGAGTGAGCTCGGCGTTGCCCTCGACGAAGGCGAAGCCGATCCCGAGCTCCTCGGCCACCGCCCGCAGCAGTGTCGACTTGCCCGTGCCCGGCGGCCCTTCGAGCAGGACGTGGCGGCCGGCCTCGAGGGCGGCGACGACGATCTCGAGCTCGCGCCGGCGCCCCACGACGCGCCCGGCCAGGCGGTCGAGCAAGGTGGGGTCGATCACGGAGCCGGCGAGCCGAGGGTGGGCACGCCGGTTGTCTACCGTGCGCCCGTGGGCGACGCCACGTCGGCGCGGGTGGACCGGGGCTACGAGCTCGACGCCCAGGTGGCCATCCGGCCCGAGCCCTTCGGCGCGCTCTGCTACCACTACGGCAACCGGCGCCTCACCTTCCTCACCTCGCCCGACATGGTCGCCGTGGTGGAGCGCCTGGCCGGGACCGCGACGTTGGGCGACGCCTTGGCGGCGGCGGGCATCGAGCGCGCCCGCTGGCCCTCGTTCACCCAGGCTCTCGGGTCCCTGCTCGCGTCCGGCGTGGTGCACGAGCGGACGTCGTGACGCGGGGCACCGAAGCACGGGGTCCGGGGTGAGCCGCATCGCCCCCGGGCCCATGGCGGGTGGGCGACCGGGGGCGATGGGCCTCGGCCGGGTGCGCGGCGGACGGTCGCACCGGGCCGACGGGATGCGGACGAACCGCCCCCGCTCCTGCGGTCAGGCGGCGGGCGACGCCATTGGCGTCCGCCACCTGACCGACGATCGAATCTCGATCATGAGGCCCGGCGCCGCCCAGGGGAACGGGCCGTACGGCTCATTCCTCGGCCCCTACCCACACTTGTGTGACCGAGGCGTTGGACCGATCAACGCAACGGTCACGCAAGCGGGTCGACAGGGGCTCGTAGCGTCGCGGGGGTGACTGCGGCCGGGCCCTCGTCGATACACGCGTGATGGCGGCGCGCTACGAGCTCGATCGCTCCTGCCGGCGCCTGGACGGCGGCCAGGTGCTGCTCGGGGGGTCGCCGCTCACCCTGTTCCGCCTGAGCGAGCGCGGTGCCGCCGTGCTCGACGCCGCGCTGGCCGACGGCGGGCCCGACGGCGGGGCGGACGGGGCCGGGCCGGCAAAGGCCGAGGCGGCCGCCCTCCTCGCCCGCCTGGTGGAGGCCGGCGCCCTCCATCCTCGTCCCGTGCCGGGGGCGTCGCGTTGGCGCCCGAGCGCCGTCACCGTCGTCGTGCCCGCCCTCGCCGCCGACGTCGGCCCCCTGCTGGCCCGGCTCGGCCCGGTGCACGAGGTGGTGGTCGTCGATGACGGTTCCCGCCCGCCGCTGCAACCCCGAGCCCCGGCGGGGGGGCCGCCGCTGCGGGTGGTGCGGCGCGCCGTCACCGGCGGTCCCGCCGCCGCCCGCAACACCGGGCTGGCCGAGGTCACCACGCCCCTCGTCGCCTTCCTCGACGCCGACTGCCGCCCCGACCCGGGGTGGCTGGCGCCGCTGCTCGCCCACCTGGATGACGACGCCGTCGTCCTCGCCGCCCCCCGGGTGCGCTCGATGGCGGCCGCCGGCCTGCTGGCCCGCTACGAGGCCCGCCGCTCGCCCCTCGACCTCGGGCCCGCGCCCGCCCGCATCCGTGCCGGCACCCGGGTGAGCTACGTGCCGGGCGCCGCCCTCGTCGCCCGCGCCGACGACCTGCGCCGGCACGGCGGCTTCGACGAGGCCCTCCGCCACGGCGAGGACGTCGACCTGCTGTGGCGCCTCGACGAGACCACGCCGCAGACGGCCCGAGCCGCCACGACGGCGGGGGCGGCGGGCGCGGCGGGGACGGCGGGCGCGGCGGGGGCGGCGGCAGAGGCGGGCGCGGCGGGGGCGACGGGGGCGACGGGCGCGGCGGGGGCGGCGGGGGCGACGGGGGCGGCGCTGCGCTACGAGCCGGCGGCCATCGTCGGCCACCAGCCGCGACCCACGCTGGTCGACTGGCTCGCCCAACGGGTTGCCTACGGAACGTCGGCCGCGCCCCTGGCCCGCCGCCACCCCGGCGCGCTGGCCCCCGTGCGGGTGAGCGGGTGGAGCGCCCTCGCCTGGGCGCTGGCCGCCGCCGGTTCCCCGCTCCCGGCGGCGGCGGTGGGGGCGGGCACCGCCCTCGCCCTGGCCGGCAAGCTCGACCGCCTCGAGCACCCGACTCGCGAGGCCCTGCGCCTGGCCGGTGGGGGTCACCTGCACGCCGGGCGTCTCCTGGCGGCCGGGCTCACGCGAGCGTGGTGGCCCGTGGCCCTGGTGGCAGCGGCAACGTCGCGACGGGCCCGGCGCGTCGTGGCCCTCGCCGCCCTCGGGCCCGCGCTGGTCGACTGGTGGGCGAGCGACGGCGAGGAGCTCGGCCCCGCCGTCTACGTCGGGCTGCGCCTGCTCGACGACGTCGCCTACGGCGCGGGGGTGTGGGCGGGCGTCGGGCGCGAGCGCACGCTCGCCCCGTTGCTCCCCGACCTCACCAGCTGGCCCCGGGCCTCCCGCTACGAGCAGCACCGCCGGCGCTCGGGGATCGAGGGCACCGGCCGTTAGCCTCCCTGCGGTGCTCCCCCACCTTGCGCTGGCGCCCCGGCGCGCCGCTCGCTAGGCGGTCATAGGCGTGTTCGACTCGCTCGAAGATGTCGTGCGCGACGCCGGCAACTGGGCCTACGCCGTCATCTTCGCCATCGCCCTCCTGGACGGCTTCTTCCCGATCGTCCCGTCGGAGACGCTGGTCATCCTCGGTGGGGTCTTGGCCTCCGACGGGCCACTGTGGCTGCCCGTCGTCATCCTGGCCGCCGCCCTCGGCGCCATCGCCGGGGACAACACCTCCTACGCCATCGGGCACCTGTTCACCGAGCGCTTCACCCGCTGGTGCGAACGCAGCCCCAAGCGCGCCGCCCGGCGCCAGTGGGCCATCCGCCAGATCCAGGAGCGGGGCATGCTGCTCATCATCACAGCCCGCTTCATCCCGGGGGGCCGCACGATCGTGACGCTCACGTGCGGCGCCACCGGCGTCGCCTGGCCCAAGTTCTTCGTCGCCACGATCGTGGCCGGCAGCATCTGGGCCACCTACGCCAGCCTCCTCGGCTACTTCGGCGGCCAGGCGCTGGGCGACAACCACACGCTGGCCTTCGTGCTCGCCTTCGTCACCGCCCTGTCGGTGAGCGCCCTCATCGAGGTCGTGCGCCACCAGCTGAAGCGCCGCAAGGAGCGCCGGGCGGCGACCGCGGGCGCCGCCTAGCGGGCGCCGCCTAACCCGAAGCGCCGGACCCGAAGCGCCGGACCCGAAGCGCCGGCCGGAGCCGGCGCCGCCTGACCCCAGCGGCGGCTAGGAGTCCTGCTCGTCCTGGTCGTGATAGCGCGCCCGTTGGCGACGGGGGTCGGCCAGGCGCAGCAGGGGGATGTGGCGCAGCTCGAGGAGCACGAGCACGATGGCCGCCACCGCCAGGGCCAGCGCCAGCTTGCCCACGCCGCACAGCGCGCCCATGGCCACCACCGCCCACACCGCCGCCGCCGTCGTGAGCCCCTTGGTGTCACCCGGGCGGGGCGTGCGCCACGTCACCGCGGCGCCGATGAAGCCCACACCGGCGGCGATGCCCTGCACGGTGCGCGACACGGCGCTGACGTCACCGGTGTCGCTGGCCACGGCGGCGAAGGCGGCGGCGCCCAGCGCGAGCAGGGCGAAGGTGCGGTCGCCGGCCGAGTGGCCCCGCACCGCCCGCTCCCACCCGATGAGCCCGCCCAGCAGGGCGGCCAGGGCCACCCGCCCGATCAGGTACCAGTCGTCGCTCAACGGCTAACGGGGCGTGTCGCTCACGAACCGGGCCACGACGCTGGCGAGCTCGGCGCCCCTGTCCTCCTGGATGAAGTGCGCGGCGCCCGCCACCGTCGTGTGGGCCTGGCCGGCGCAGCCGGGGATGCGCGCCTGCAGGACCCGGTCGCCGCCCGCGGTGATCGGGTCGTTGTCGGCGAAGGCGGTGAGGAAGGGCTTGTCCCAACGCTCGAGCACCTCCCAGGCCGCCCGGTTGGCGGCCGCCGCCGGGTCGTCGGGAGACGTGGGCACCAGGGCGGGGAACTGGCGGGCACCCGCCTTATAGGTGTCGTCCGGGAACGGGGCGTCGTAGGCGGCGACGACTGCGGCATCGAGCGGCTTGGTGGCGCACCCGCCCTCGACGATGCGCCCCACGTTGAACGCGGGGCTGGTCTGGGAGTACTGCTGCCAGCGCAGGAACGCCTCGGACGGCCGGCCGTCACCGGTGGGCAGGAACGTGTTCGAGGCCACCACCCGATCGAAGCGGTCGGGATGCTCGGCCACCAGCCGCAGCCCGATGAGCCCGCCCCAGTCCTGGCCGAACACGGTGATGTGGGCCAGGTCGTTGGCCTCCAGCCACGCCGCCATCCACGCCACGTGCCGGGCGTAGGTGTAGTCGGACCGCTCGGTGGGCTTGTCGCTGCGGCCGAAGCCCACCAGGTCGGGCACCACCACCCGGAACCCGCCGGCGGCCAGCGGTTCGATCATCTTCCGGTACAGGTAGCCCCACGACGGCTCGCCGTGCAGGCACACGATCGGGTCGGCCCCGGCCGGGCCCTCGTCGACGTGGTGGACGCGCAGGCGCCCGCCCTCGCCGTCGTCGATCTCGGTGTACCGCGGCTCGTAGGGCCACTCCGGGAGATCGGCGAAACGCTCGTCGGGCGTGCGCCGCACCCGCACGTCAGTACGCCCCGGCGAAGGTGTCGCACGCCTGCAGGTCCCCGGTCTGGTAGCCGGTGGTGAACCACTGCTGGCGCTGCTCGGCCGAGCCGTGGGTCCAGCTCTCGGGGTCGATGCGCCCTTGCGTCTTGGCCTGGATGCGGTCGTCACCGACGGCGGAGGCGGCGTCGAGGGCCTCGGCGATGTCGCCCTCGTCGAGCTGATTCCCGGATCGGGACGTGAAGCTGTTGGCCCAGATCCCGGCGTAGCAGTCGGCCTGGAGCTCGAGCCGCACCGACAACGGGTTGGCCTGGCTGGGGTCCTGCTGGGAGAGGCGCTGCACCTCGGCGTTGGTGCCGAGCAGGTTCTGCACGTGGTGGCCCACCTCGTGGGCGACCACGTAGGCCTCGGCGAAGTCGCCGCCCTCGGCGCCCAGCTGGCCGGTGAGCTGGTCCCAGAACGACAGGTCGATGTACACGAGCTGGTCGGCGGGGCAGTAGAAGGGGCCGGTCGCCGAGGAGGCCTGCCCGCAACCGGTGCTGGTGCCGCCATCGAACAGGACGATCCGGGTTCGCTGGTACTGCTGGCCGTACTGGGGCAGCTCGGCCTCCCACGAGTCCTGCACGTCGCCGAACACGCCCGAGATGAACTCGCCCTCGTCGTCGGTGGGAATACCGGTAGACCCGGTCGTGCCGCCGCCGGTGGCGAAGAAGCCGCCGCCGCCCCCACCGCCCTGGTTCATGAGCAGGACGACCACGGCGATGATGATCCCGGCGATACCGCCGACGCCGCCCACCCGGCCGCCCATCGAGCTGGGGAAGGGCAGGCCGCCCATCCGGCCGAAGCCGCCCCCTCCGGCGCCCCGGCGGTCCTCGACATCGCTCGCCCGTCCCCCCCGGCCCAGTTTCACGGAGGGATCATCCCACCCGGGCGGGCCGCCCAGTCGTGATCAGAGCGGGGGCTGGCCGGGGACGACGGGGGCGGGCAGGTTGGACTGACCCATCAGGTGCAGGTCGACGCCGCGCGCGCACGCCCGGCCCTCGGCGATGGCCCACACGACGAGGCTGGCGCCGCGCGTGGCGTCACCGCAGGCAAACACGCCAGGGGCCGACGACTGCCAGCCGGCATCGACCTGGACGGTGCCCCGCTCGGGGTCGGTGGCCACGCCGAGGACGTCGAGCATGGAACCGGGCTCGGTGCCCACGAACCCGACGGCCAGCAGGGCGAGGTCGGCCTCGACCACGAAGTCGCTGCCCGGCACGGGCACGAAGCGCCGGCGGCCCTCGGCGTCGTAGGTGCGCTCGACCCGGCGGACCCGCGCGCCGGTGAGCCGGCCACCCTCGCCGAGGAACTCGAGGGTCTGGGCGGCCCACTCCTCGGCCACCCCCTCGTCGTGCGCGGGAGAGTGCTTGTGCACCTTGGGCACCTGGGGCCAGGGGTTCTTGAGCGGGTCGCGCGCTTCGGGCGGCTGGGGGTTGTGGTCGAGCTGGTGCACCACCAGCGCCCCCTGGCGGTTGGCCGTGCCCAGGCAGTCGGCGCCCGTGTCGCCGCCGCCGATGATGACGACCCGCTTGCCGCGGGCGTCGATGTGGGGTGCCGCCCAGTCGCCCAGCAGCACGCGGTTGGCGTCGGGCAGGTAGTCCATGGCCTGGTGCACGCCCGTCAGGTCGCGTCCGGGCACCGGCAGCTCGCGCGGTGCCAGGGCGCCGGCGGCGATCACGACGGCGTCGTAGGCGGCCCGCAAGACCTCGGGGTGGACGGTGCGGCCCACGTCGGCCCCGGTGCGGAACTCGGTGCCTTCGGCTCGCATCTGGGCCAGGCGCCGGTCGACGTAGGACTTTTCCATCTTGAAGTCGGGGATGCCGTAGCGGAGGAGGCCGCCGAGCCGGTCGGAGCGCTCGAGCACGGTGACGTGGTGCCCGCTGCGCGTGAGCTGCTGGGCACAGGCGAGCCCGGCCGGCCCCGAGCCGATCACCGCCACGCGCCGCCCGGTGCGCACCGACGGCACCTGGGGCTGCACCCACCCCTCGTCGAAGGCGCGCTCGGCGATCGACAGCTCGATCTGCTTGATGGTGACCGGGTCGTCGCCCAGCGCGAGGACGCAGGCCGCCTCGCACGGGGCCGGGCACAGCGAGCCGGTGAACTCGGGGAAGTGGTTGGTGGCGTGGAGCCGCTCGATGGCGGCCCGCCACTGGTCGACGGCCACCAGCTCGTTCCAGTCGGGAATGAGGTTGGCCAGCGGGCAACCCTGGTGGCAGAACGGGATGCCGCAGTCCATGCACCGCACGGCCTGCTCGCTCACGTGCTGGGCCGGCGGCGAGGTGAGCACGACACGCCAGTCACGCAGGCGTTCGGGGATCGGGCGCTTGGGCGCGTCCACACGCGAGTGCTTGAGGAAGCCCCAGGCGTCGGCAACCATGAAGGGTCGAGCCTACCGGCCGGCGGGCCCGTCGACGGAGCGGACGGCCACGAAGCGTGGCCGTCCGAACCGGTGAAGCAGCGATTTCCCCTTCGCCCGACGCGCCCCCGGTACGCTGCGGCCACCTGTGAGGGAGGTCGTCATGATCGGAGCACTCATCCTGGGTCTGGTTGCGGGCATCATCGCCCGGTTCCTGGTGCCCAACGACATCTTCGCCAACATGGGCGGGGCGAAGTCGTGGGGCCTGTCGATCCTGCTCGGCCTGGTCGGCGCCCTTGTCGGTTGGCTCATCTTCACCGCCCTCCTGGGCATCGGCGACGACGACATCTTCGATCTCGGCGGCCTGTTGTCGGCCATCATCGGCACGGTCATCGTGCTGATCATCGTGGGAGCCGTCCTGCGCGCTCGCCGCGGTCCGACCCGCCCCGCCACCCGGTAGCGCCGGCGTCAGGCGGCCCGGCGGGGGCCGCCTCAGGCGGCGCGACGCATCCGCGCCACCAGGGCCTGCAGGCGCTGGTTGGCGTCGACGGCGGGCAGTTCGGCGCGGGCGCCGTGCCCCGGCAGCACCCAGGTGAAGCGGTGGGTGGCGGCCAGACGCTCGAGCGAACGGGCCTGCTCGGTCCACGACCACCAGCACGCCGAGCGGAAGGCCACCAGGTCGGCGTGCTCGTGGCTCCAGGCCAGCGAGTCGCCGGTGAAGGCGAAGCGCTCGTCGAGCACGAACACCACTGAGCCCTTGGTGTGGCCGGGCACGGGTACGGCCACCAGCCCGGGCTGCACCCGAACGTCGTCGGCGCCGGCGATGACATCGGTGGCGAACGGGGCGGCGCGGGCATCGTCGGCGTGGATCCACACCCGGGCGCCGAAGCGGTCGGCCCAGCGCCGGGCATCGGCCACGTCGTCGCGGTGGGTCAGCAGGACGTGGGCGACGCCGCCCATCGCCGCCAGCGGTTCGACCAGGGCGGCGGTGAAGCGGGGCGAGTCGACCAGCACGTTGCCGGCCGGGCGCCGGGCGAACCAGGCCGAGGCGCCGAAGCTGTCGGGCGAGCAGTGCCCGAGGTCGAACACTCCGGCGCCCGGCGCGATCTCGCGCGGGTAGAGGCGGCCGGGGCGGCGGAGTCGCGAGCGGGTGCCGATGGACTGCGTGGGGCACGCCTGGGCGGCCAGCCAGGCCGCCACGTCCTCATCCGGCCCGGGCTGGCGCACCACCACGGACTGGTCCACGGTGTCACCGAAGAGCGCCGGCGCCACGTCGCGGCAGGTGCCGCAGTCGATGCAGCGCTCGTCGACGAACCAGTCGCCGGCCACGTTGGCAGGGTGAGCCAGGTCGACGCGGGCCACGCCGAGAGGGTACCGACGGCACCGGCGGCGCGGCCCCCTCAGGCGTGCGCGGCGGCGGGCACTCCGAGGGCGCTCGCGAGGAAGTCCGTCACCCGCTGCTCCCACTCCGCCGGCGCGGTGCCCAGCCCGCCCGTGTGCCCCGCATCGGGCACCGTCCAGACCGTGACCCGATCCGGCGCCGCGCCGGCCAGGAAGGCGGCCGCCTCGGCCTCGACCTGCAGCCGGCCGGCCGTGATCAGCAGGTACGGCGTGGCCCCCGAGCCGGCGATGGCGGCGTGCAGGCTCGTCGGCACCGGTGCGCTCGTGAGCACGTCGGTCACGCCGTCCTGGGCCTTCTCCAGCACCTCCTGGAACGCCCCGCGGACGCCGTACTCGTCCGACAGCCAGGCCTCGTCGGCCGCCGTGCGGGCAGTGGCCCCCTCGGCGACGACGGCGGCGATGAGCGGGTTGGTGGCGCTGGCGCCGATCGCCTCCTCGCCCCCCATCGACAGGCCCACCACGGCGATGCGCCCCGTCCCCACTTCGGGCCGGGCGGCCAGGAAGCGGGTGGCGGCGTCGATGTCCTCGTCGCCGTACCAGCCGAAGTCCATGGCCCGCCCGCCGCTCGCACCGTGCCCGCGTGCGTCCACCGCCAGCACGCCGTAGCCGTGGCGGGCGAGCACGGCGGCCTGGTCGAGCACGTTCGAGCGGGTCGACCCGGCGCCGTGGCGCAGCACGACCGCGGCGCCGCTGCGCGCCGGGACGTACCAACCGGCCAGGGTGACGCCGTCGGTGGTGGTGAGCGTCACGTCCTCGGCGACGAGGCCGACGCTGGCGGGCGTGGCGCCCAGCGCGGGGCGAGGCACGTTGGTGGCCATCACCGCCGGCGTCGCCACCCAGGCGGCCAGCAGGGTGACCACCACGACGCCCACCGCGCCCCCGATGCGGGCGGGCAGGCGCCGGCCGTGCAGCACCATGACCGCGCCGGCGACCACGAGGACGATTCCCGCCGCCAGCGCGGCGACGCCGGCCAGGGCGACCAGGGTCGCCCCGGCCTTGACCAGGTGCGGCAGGAACCCCGCCCCGACGACCACCGCCAGCCACCCGGCGATGAGGGCACCGGCGCCCGCCGTCCGGTCGGATGCTCGCCCGGTCGCTACCAGGAACAGCCCGGCGGCGAACACGGCCAGGACCGCGACCGTGCGAACCACCTGCCCCCCGAGGCTGCCGTCGTGGCCCACCAGGAAGGCCAGCGCCAATCCGGCGACCGCGCCGGCGGCCGCCACGACGGGATGATGGAGGGCCCGCCGCGGCGCGGCGGACTTCGACTCGTTCGGCGACGGCCGATCCAGCGTCAGGGCCATGACCGCTCCCAGAGCTCGCTCCCCTCGATGGTGCGCCCGGATCCCCGGCGCGGGCAGGGCCGGAGGTCCCGTTCGGGGGAGCCCTCGGCTCTCGGCGCGATCGCCGCCATATGGGCCGGCAGATGCACCGTGAGGTGCAGATCGCTGCCTCGGGCAGGCAGATGCACCGTAGAGGTGCAGATCCCTGACTGAAGCGGGCCGGCGGGCGCACCCGTGCGAGGCCGTCCCCGATTGCAGCGAGGCGGCAGGGTGCACGGCGAGGTGCAGATCCCTGCCTTGGGCAGGCAGATGCACCGTGGAGGTGCAAATCCCTGACTGAAGCGCCCCAGGTACACGACGTGGCGTACGGCCCTGCCTTCGTGATGGCGCCGAGACGTCCGGGGCTTCGTCGTGTAGTCTCGTAGTGTGCGACTACAAGTTGCGCGCAAGAGCGACCTGGCCGTTCGGGCCCTGAAGGTGCTGAGCGAACGCCGGGCCCGCGTCAAGGCCCCCCAGCTGGCGGCGGCCGTGGGCACCACGGCCGGGTTCGTGGCCCAGGTCATGACGCCGCTCGTGCGGGCCGGTTGGGTGGTGTCCGACCCCGGGCCCGCGGGGGGCTACCGGCTGGCCGTCGCCCCGGGCGACATCTCGGTGCTGGCGGTGATCGAGGCGGTCGAAGGCCCCACTGATGCCGGTCGCTGCGTGCTGGCCGACCGCCCCTGCACCGAGCACGGCGCGTGCGCGCTGCACGTGCCGTGGATGCGAGCGCGCACCCGGCTCCTGGACGAGCTCGCGGCGACTTCGGTGGCCGACGGCGCCATGGCCGGCGCGGCGATATCCGGCGCGGCGATGCAGGGCCACGCCGCCGGGGCGGAGCCGACGGGCGGGCGCATGGGCGCGGGGCGATGAGCGCCGCCGCCCCCACCACGCCGGGCCCCACGCCCGGTCCCGCCCCTGTGCAGGGGCGCCAACGGCGGGCGGGCGTCGTGCTGCCGGTCGAGCACGGCGGGTGGAGCCTCACGTTGGAGCCCGTGCTGCTGGGGCTGCTGGTCGCCTGGTCGCCGGCCGGGTTGGCGTTGGGAGCGGCCGCCTTCGTCGCCTTCCTGGCCCGCACGCCGTTGAAGGTCGTGCTGGTGGATCGCTGGCGGCATCGCTGGCTCGACCGGTCTCGCCGGGCGGCTCGCGTGCTCGCCGTCGAGACGGTGGCCCTCGTCGGGCTCCTCGCCGCCGCCGCCGTCCTGGCCGACGGCCGCTTCTGGATCCCGCTGGTGGTGGCGCTGCCGCTGGTGGGCGTCGAGCTGTGGTTCGACATGCGCAGCCGCAGCCGGCGTCTCATCCCCGAGCTGGCCGGCACCATCGGGATCGGCTCGGTGGCGGCCGCCATCGCGCTGGCCGACGGCCGGCGGCTGGGGCTGGCCCTCGGGCTGTGGTGTGTCGTAGCCGCGCGGGCGGCGGCGGCCATTCCGTACGTCCGCGCGCAGCTGCAGCGGGGCCGGGGCAAGGCTGGCCCGCGTTGGCCGAGCGATCTCGCGCAACTCGCCGCCATCGGCGCGGTCGTCGTCGGGTACGCCGCCGACGCCGTGCCCCTGGCGGCGGCCGTGGCCGTGGCCGCGGCGGGTGGGCTGAACGTCGCCCTCGTGCGCGCCCGCCCCCGCCCGGCCGTCGTCATCGGCGTCCAGCAGACGATCGTCGGGCTCGCCGTCGTCATCGTGACCGCCCTCGCCGTGCCCGCTTGATGAGCCCGCCGCCTGATTCGGAGGAGAACATGACCGACCCCATCGACCCGCAGGCCACGCTGGCCACCCTCGTCACCGAACGCCCGGGCCTCGCCCCGCTGCTCGAGACCATGGGCCTCGACTACTGCTGCGGCGGCCAGCAGACACTGGCGGCCGCCGTCGAGCACGCCGGCGGCGACCTCGACGCCACCGTCGCGGCGCTGTCGGGCGCGGCCCCCACTGCCACCCCGGCCGACTGGGCCGAGCTGGGTCTCACCGAGCTCGCGGCCCACATCGAGAACACTCACCACGCCTACCTCCACGAGGCGCTCCCCCGGCTCGAGGCGCTGGCCGCCAAGGTCGCCACCGTCCACGGCGAGCGCCACCCGGAGCTGGGCGGCGTCCACGCGCTCGTGATCGCCCTGCGCGCCGACCTCGAACCGCACCTCGCCAAGGAGGAGCACGTGCTGTTCCCCATGATCGGTGTGCTCGACACGGCCACCGAGGCGCCCACCTTCCACTGCGGCAGCGTGCGCAACCCCATCGCCGTCATGAGCGCCGAGCACGACCGCGCCGGCGAGCTGCTGGCCGCTCTCCGGGCCAGCACCGCCGGCTACGAGGTCCCCGCCGACGGCTGTGCCAGCTACCGGGCGCTCTACGACGGTCTGGCCGAGCTCGAAGCCGACACCCACCTGCACGTCCACAAGGAGAACAACCGGCTGTTCCCCGCGGCGGTCGCCGCCGAGGCCGCCCTACTCGGCGCCCCCGCATAATGCGCTTAGCGGGCAAGCGGGCCGTCGTCGTCGGGGCCGGGCAGACCGCCGGCGCGACGATCGGCAACGGGCGGGCCACCGCCGAGCTGTTCGCCCGCGAGGGCGCCCAGGTGCTGCTCGTCGACCGCGACCTCGACGCCGCCGAGGAGACGCGTCGGGCCATCGACCGCGACAGCGGGACGGCGGTGACGTTCCGGGCCGACATCACGCGCGAGGACCAGTGCCGCGACCTCGTGCAGGCGGCCGTCGACGCCTTCGGCGGCATCGACGTGCTGCACAACAACGTCGGCATCGGCAGCGGCGACGGGACGGTGACCCACATCACCGAAGAGGGGCTCGACGCGCTGGTGGCGGTCAACCTCAAAGGGATGATCTGGACCTGCAAGCACGCCTTTCCGGTGATGCGGGCCCAACAGAGCGGCAGCGTGATCAACATCTCGTCCCTGGCCGCCATCGCCGCCTTCCCGGGCGTCGGCTACAAGGTCACCAAGGCGGGCGTGAACGCCTACACCCAGGCGGCGGCGCTGGCCAACGCCCGCCATGGCATCCGGGTCAACTGCATCATGCCCGGCCTCATCAACACGCCTATGGCCATCGAGGCCAATCTCTCCGACCGCCAGGGAACCACGCGCGAGGAGCTGATCGCCCGGCGCGATGCCCAGGTGCCGCTGCGGGGGCAGATGGGGACGGCCTGGGATGTCGCCTACGCCGCGCTCTTCCTGGCCAGCGACGAGTCCGCCTTCGTCACGGGAGTGTGCCTCCCGGTGGACGGGGGCGCGGGCGCCCGCCTGGGGTGACCGGTCAGCCCCAGATGGCGGCGAGGGCGGCCAGGGCCAGCAAACCGGCGTTGCGCACCAAGTGCACGGGTCCCAGCGGGCGGGACCACCGCGAGCCGAAGCAGGCACATGGCGGGCGCCGGCCGTCGAGCAGGCGCCAAACGATCACCGCGGTGAACACCACCAGCGCACCGATGGCGAGGTAGGCCGCCCACGGCAGGAGCAACACGACACTGGTGGCGCCGATGGCCACTTCGACCCAGGGCACCACGACGGCGATGCCGTGCGGCACGCCCATGTCGGCGGCCTGCTTGGGCCAGGCGGGCCCGTCGAGCAGCTTCAGGAGACCGGCGGCCATGAACGCCACGCCGACCAGGATCGACGAGACGATGGCGACCACGTGCACCGATGATCGACGCTACCGGCGCACCCTCACCGGCGGCGGTCGAGCTGCCAGGCGACCTGACGGGCGACACCGTCGGCCAGGCGCACGGCCGGCTTCCACCCGAGCAGCTGCTCGGCCCGCGTGGTGTCGCCGCCCGTGCGAGCCACGTCGCCCGCCTGCGAGGCCGTCTCGTCCACCGGCACCGGCGTGCCCGTACTCGCCCCGACGAGCGCGATCAGCTCGCGCAGGCTCGTACTGGCGCCCCCCGCCACGTTGATCACCGTTCCCGGTTGGAGATCGGCCTCGGCCGCCAGCACGGTCGCCTCGACGACATCGTCGACAAAGGTGAAGTCCCGCACTTGCTCCCCGCCGCCGTACAGCGAAAAGGGGTGTCCCGTGCGGCTGGCTTCGATCAGACGGTGCACGGCCATGTCCGGTCGCTGGCGGGGCCCGTACACGGTGAAGTACCGCAGCGCCACGGCGGGCACGGCGAAGTTGGCGGCGTAGGCACGGCAAAGCAGCTCGGCCGCCAGTTTGGTGATCCCGTAGGGGTTGTACGGCACCGTCGGGTCACCCTCGCCGGTGGGGTACCGCGGCGCCGGCCCGTACACCGAGGAGCTGGAGGCGAACACGATGCGCTCCACCGGCCGGTCCCGGAGCGCTTCGAGCAACCGCTGGGTCACGTTGACGTTGAGCTCGTTGTACAGGGCGAACCCGCCCGCCCACGAGGATCGGATGCCGGGCTGGCCGGCTTCGTGGAACACGACGTCCACGCCGTCGAGCAGCCCGGCGAGGCCGCCCGTGCGCAGGTCGGCCTCCACCAGCTCGAAGCGACCGTGGCTCGCGAGTCCGGCCAGGTTCGAGCGCTTGGCCGCCTCGCCGTAGTAGGGCGTGAAGCTGTCGACCCCGCGTACCCGCCAGCCGCGGCCCACGAGCCGATCAGCGAGCGTGCTGCCGATGAAGCCGGCGACACCGGTGACGAGTGCGGTCCTCACGACAGAGCGCCCCAGCGTACCGGGCCGCCAGGCGGAGCCTCCGCGGTGCTCACAGCCTGGGGTCGACGGGCTCGCGCTCGAGCGAAGTGCTCACCGCCGGATGCTTCGCCGTCGGGGTCCACCGCGGCGCCTTCGACCGCCTCGATGAGACATACGGGGTCCTTGGGTCCTTCGTCACCACGCTCGGCATCGACGCCGGCGACGCGATCCGGGAGCACTATCTGGACGACACGACGATTGAAGTGCTCTGGCCCACCTTGTAACTGCCGACCCCGTCCGAGAGTCAGTCGCTGGCATTGCGTGCGCCGCGCCAGGCTTCAGGCCGCGTTGGCAGCCAGCGCTTCGAGGGCGATGGCCGCCTGCGCGGCGTCGGGCATGGTGGCGATCTCGCTGGCCAGCCGACGCGCCGCGGCGCGCTGCGGGCTGTTGTCGGCCAGCACGGCGTTGACGGCCTCGCGGACGTCGGCACCGTCGTAGGTGCCGGGCGCCAGGACGAGCGCCACGCCGCTCCGGGCGCAGGCGGTGGCGTTGAGAAACTGGTCGGCGCCCTGCGGCACGAGCACCAGGGGCCGCCCGGCGGCCAGGGCAGCCAGCGTGGTCCCCGACCCGCCGTGGCAGATGACAGCGTCGGCGAGCTGGAGGACGGGGCGCAGCGAGAGCCACCGGGCCACGCGGACGTTCGGCCATCGTTGCGCCAGCGGTGCGGGGTCGTTGTTCGGCCCGACGGTCACCACCAGGTCGAGGGGTTCGGCGGCCAGCGCGTCGAGCAGGAGCTCGAACGTGGCGAGCTGGTTGAACAGCGGGACCGTGCCGAGCGAGAGGTACACCACCGGTCGCGTTCCCAGGTCGGCCAGTTCGGCGGGCAGGACGTCGTCAGCCCTGCCGGCGATCTCGGGGCGCAGCGGCTGCACGGCGGCGCCGGCCGGTGGCTGCGCGAGGCGCAGGCTGGGCGGGCACGGGTCCAAGAACAGGTCACGGTAAATCCCGGCATGAGGATCGGGCTCTAACCCCGCTGCCCGCCACAGGCTTGCGACCCGCTCGGTGAGCGAGCTCACGAGCGCCGGTTCGAGCAGCTGGCCGAAGCCGTACGTGACCGAAGGAAGGCGGTGCTCGGCGGCGACGATCGGGCCGGCGACCTCGACAGCCGGGTGCACGATCATGTCCGGACGGAAGTCGGCGACGAGGTCGCGGATGGGCGGCAGCAGCGCGGGCGCGAACACACTTGCGAACATGGCGGCGCCGAAGGAGGGTCCGGCGCCGGGAGGCCCCGCCGCCAGCTGCGGGTCGCTGAACGCCTGCGCGGCGGCCTCCATCGCCGTGGGTCCCATCACCCGATGTGTGAACCCCATCTCAGCGATCCGAGGGGCGACGTCAGGCCCCGCGGCCACGACGACGTCGTGACCACGCTCGGCCAGGGCCCGCCCGACGGGCGCGAACGGCAGGACCACGCCGTCCATCGGCGTCGCCGTGCACAACACCCGCATGCTCGTACCCTCCCGTGGGCCGCGATCGGGGGCTGATCGTACCGACCGCCACAGGGGCTCGGCTGGGCGCATGAGGCCGCCGGAATTCTCCCCCGGCCGATACGACGGGTTTGGCCGATCCGAACCTGGAGGCACATCGGGCGCGCCGACTCGTCGTTGAAGGAAGGGTCGAGTGTGTGCGGCCGACGCGTGGCTTGACCTGGACCCGTTGGTGCACTGCCGAGAGTGGTCGGCGGCGATGCAGATCTGGGCGCAGACGCCGGGCGCAGCGGCGGGAGGCTTGTCACCCCCGAGGGCGGCTGAGAAGCTGTCGGGACCGGAACCGGGGAGGCGGAAGACATGAGCACACGAGCACCGCGATTGAGCGGGTGGGTCACCTTCGCCGGCGTCCTCCTGCTGATCGCCGGCTTCCACCACCTGATGAGCGGCATCGCCGCCATCGCCGACGACGACACCGTGAAAACCCAGGCCACGGAAGTCCTGTTCGGCATCGACGTCACCGCCTGGGGCTGGGTGTGGCTCGTCCTCGGCGTGCTGCAACTGGGGGCCGGCGTCGCTGTGATCCGCCGGGTGCCCGCCGGCCAGCTCATGGGCATCGCGTTCGCCGGGCTCAGCGCCACCCTCGCATTCTTCGCCATCTTCAGCTACGCGTTGTGGGCCACCGTCGTCATCGTCATCGACCTCCTCATCATCCACGCTCTCATCGCCCACAGCGAGGAGTTCGAGGGCACTCACGCGCGGTCACCGGGCACGCTGTCGGGCGCGCCCGAGAGCCGGACCGGTTGGTGAGCAGGCCCGTCAGCCGCGATATTCAGCCCACCGGGCCGAGCCAACCGTCGGCACGGCCCACGAGGTCGCCGAACTCGGCGACCCTCACCGAGACCACATGGGCCGATCAGGGCTCGACCAACCGATCAGCAGTAGATCAGTTCCTTGCTGATCGAGTTGCGGAACCGCGTCGGCCAGCCGGGCACGCAGTCTTGCTGGAC
>JBIOZN010000524.1:0-2045 GCA_044871175.1 Acidimicrobiales bacterium
GGGCGGGGCCAGCGTCGCCCCCGCCGTGCCAGGGGACGCCGAGGTCCTCGCGGACGTCGACGCCCCTGCGGGCGCGGCGCCGTCCCGGGTCTCCGGCCCGTCGGCGCACCCCGCCGACCAGGCTCGATCGGGCGTCCGGCGCTGGCTGCGGCGGCTGGCCGTGCTCGTCCTCGTGGTGTGGGTGCTGCCCAACGCCGCCATCCTGGGTGCCCATCTGACGGCCCGCGCCGCCTTCGGCGGCGCCCAGGCGTACCCCGGTGTGGACAAGTTCGTCGCCCTCGACGCCAAGGTGTGGCGCGGGGCCGCCCCCGACATGGAGGGCTATCGCCAGCTGGCGGCCGACGGCGTCACGACGGTGGTCGACCTGCGGGCCGAGGCCCCACCGGGGCTGGCCGCCGAGCTCGAGGGCATGGGCCTCACACTCGAGCACATCCCCATTCGTGACGGCCAGGCGCCCGGCGGCGGCGATGTGGAGCGCTTCCTCGACATCGTCGCCCACGCGCCCGGCGTCGTCTTCGTCCACTGCGGGGCGGGCGTGGGCCGCACGGGCGTGATGGCGGCGGCCTACCTCTCCAGCAGCGGGGGCGGCAGCTCGAGGGGTGTCGCCCAGAACCTCGCCCTCGGCACGCCCACCATCGAGCAGCTCTACGTGGTGGCCAAAGCCGACGACGGCCGCATCTCCTCGGCGCCCGCACTGGTGACGGCCGCCAGCCGGGTCGTCGACGCGCCCCGCCGCCTGGCGCACGTCCTCGGCTTCTGACGGGCACGAAGGGGCGAGCCGGCGCGCGCGTCAGGTCACCGCTGTTACCGACCTCCTCGTCGCCAGACCCTGCCAGCGCTGTCGGGCAACGGATGGACGGTGATCCCTTCGTCATGGCAGAGGTCGAGCAGGTGCGGGTCGGCGCTCGCGACGCCATCGCCCCGTGCCCTGGCCGCCGCCGCGGCGACGCAGTCGGCCAGGCTGACGGCGCGGCTGCGCCGGTGGTAGTGCCGAGCGCGGAGGAGCCCGGCGAGCATCCCGAGGATGGCGCCCACCGCCACCGGCTCACCCAGATCGAGCTGGGCCACATCGAGTGCCGCCTCCTCCTCGGGCACCCCCACGTTCCGGATCAGCTGGTCGAGCACCTCGCCCACGCCGACCGCGGTCAAGCGTGCTCCAGCCTCCGACCGAACGAGGCGTTCCACGTCGGCGGCGGCGGGCTCACCCTTCAACCAGGCGAGCACGGCGTACGGGTCGAGGATCGTCACCTGCGCTTGCGGCGCTCGACCCCGTCGTCGGCGGCCCGCGCCCGACGTCGCAGGTCATCGCTCGTGAGGCCACCGGCGTACTTCCCGGCGAGCGCGCCAACCGCGTCGTCGGGCAACGGACGCATGACGACCCGGTCACCGAGGTCGACGACGACGACGCGATCGGTCTTCCAGCGAGCGCGAGCCGCGGCCGGGATGGACACCTGGCCGTTCCTCGAGACCTTCATGACGTAGTTCGTCGGCACGCTCTCCCTTATCTTGTATGGGAAGCGAGCCTCATTGTATGCGCCCGGTCGGGTGGGGGGACCTGAGCGCGAGCGCTACTGCGAGTGGGCTACAGCAGCACGTCCATCGCCTTGGTGAGCCATTGCGCCACCAGCAGGGCGGCGACCCCGAGACCGAAGAGGGGGAGCAGCGCCGAGAGGCGGGGGACGCCGCGGACGATCACTATCTTGGCCAGCAGCAGGGCGACGAGCGTGAACCCGAACCACCGGTGCCAGGTGAAGCCCTCGGGCAGCGGAGCGCTGATGCACAGATAGGCCACGAAGCCGATGAGCACCACGGCGAGACGGCCCGACCAGCGGTGCACGGGCGCCAGCCGCCGGGCGATGGGCCGCTTGGGCAGCCGGTAGACGACGGTCATCGTGACCACCTGGACGGCGGCCAGACCGAGGACGACGGTGGTGAGCCAGGCCTTGACCTCTACCTCGCGCAGGTCCGAGCTGCGGAGCCACTCGCCCAGGACCCAGAAGGCGCCCAGGGCGACGACGACCCCGAGCATCCACCCCCAGGACGCC
>JBIOZN010000525.1:0-2028 GCA_044871175.1 Acidimicrobiales bacterium
ATCCGCGCCTACCACCGTTCTCGGGGCGACGACACTCGGACGGTGTGCTTGATCCCGTCGAGCGCCCACGGCACGAACGCGGCGAGCGCCGTGATGGCCGGCCTCCAGGTCGGCCAGGTCGACGTCACCGGTGTCGGTGCACGCCACCACCACGACCTCCATCCCGGCCAGCACCGCGCTGGCGGCGTTGGTGCCGTGGGCCGACGAGGGGATGAGGCACACCGTGCGATCCTGCTCGCCGCGGCTGCGATGCCAGGCCCGGATGGCGAGCAGCCCGGCCAGCTCGCCCTGGCTGCCGGCGTTGGGCTGCAGGCTCACGGCGTCGTACCCGGTGATGGTGACCAGCGCGTCGCTCAGCTCGGCGATCAGCTCGCGGTAGCCAAGCGCCTGGTCGGTGGGGGCGAACGGGTGGACCTGGGCGAATCCGGGCCAGGTGATGGCCGCCATCTCGGCGGTGGCGTTGAGCTTCATGGTGCACGACCCGAGCGGGATCATCGTGCGGTCGAGGGCGAGGTCGTGATCGGCCAGCCGGCGCAGGTAGCGCAGCATCTCGTGCTCGCTGTGGTAGCGGCGGAACACGGGATGGGTGAGGATCTCGCTTTGGCGGCGCCCTGAGGCCGGGAGGCCGTCGCGAGCGGTGGCGTCGAGGTCGGCCACGCTCGGCGCGGTGGCGCCGAACGCCGCCCACACATCGGCAAGCACCTCGCGGGTCGATGTCTCGTCGAGGGTGAGGCCCACTGTGTCGTCGTCGACCGGCCGGAGGTTGATGCCCCGATCCCGCGCCGCGGCGAGGACAGCACCGGCCCGACCCGGCACCCGCACGGTGAGCGTGTCGAACCAGGTGTCGTGGACGAGCTCGAGGCCGGCGCCGTGCAGGCCGGCCGCCAGTACCGACGTGAGCCGGTGGACGCGCTCGGCGATCCGTCGCAGGCCGTCGGGCCCGTGCCAGGCGGCGTAGAGCCCGGCCATCACCGCGAGTAGGGCCTGGGCGGTGCAGATGTTGCTCGTCGCCTTCTCCCGGCGGATGTGCTGCTCGCGCGTCTGCAGCGCCAGCCGGGTGGCGGGGCGGCCGCCGGCGTCGACGGACACCCCGACCAGCCGGCCGGGCAGGGCCCGGCTGAAGCGCTCGCGGGTGGCGAGGAAGGCGGCGTGGGGACCGCCGTACCCCATCGGCACCCCGAAGCGCTGGGCCGACCCGATCACGATGTCGGCGCCCTGGGCTCCCGGCGGCTCGCTGAGCACGCACGCCAGCAGGTCGGCCGCCACCGCCACCAGCCCACCGGCCGCGTGCACGACCTCGATGACGGGACGCCGGTCCCGGACCCGTCCCGACGAGCCCGGCTCCTGCAGCAGCACCCCGAACACGGTGCCGGCGTCGAGGTCGCGGTCGGGATCGCCCACCACCACGTCGATGCCGAGCGGCTCGGCCCGGGTGGCCAGCACGGCCAGGGTCTGGGGGTGGCAGTCCGCGTCGACGAAGAACGCCCGGCCGTCATCCCGGGTGAGCCGGCGGGCCATGGTCATGGCCTCGGCGGCGGCGCTGGCCTCGTCGAGCAGCGAGGCGTTGGCCAGCTCCATGCCGGTGAGGTCAGCCACCATCGTCTGGAAGTTGAGCAGCGCCTCCAGCCGGCCCTGGCTGATCTCGGGCTGGTAGGGCGTGTAGGACGTGTACCAGGCCGGGTTCTCCAGCACGTTGCGCTGGATCACCGGCGGGGTGAACGTGGCGACGTATCCCATGCCAATGAGCGACGTGAGCACTTGGTTGCGCGCCGCCAGCCCGTGCAGGCGGGCGAGCACCTCGGCTTCGGTGCGAGCGGGCGGCAGGGCAAGCGGCTCGGTGCTGCGGATGGGCTCGGGCACCACCGCCTCCACCAGGGCCTCCAGCGAGGTGACGCCGAGGGCGTCGAGCAGCCGGGTGGTGTCATCCGGCGACGCCGTACCGATGTGGCGGGCGACGAACTCGTCGTGGTGCTCGAGCTCGGTGAGGGGGATGCGGTCGGCCATGCGGTCCTCCGAGTGTTCGTCTCG
>JBIOZN010000526.1:0-20231 GCA_044871175.1 Acidimicrobiales bacterium
GGCCGCCTGGGCCACGGCCGCCGACTCGAGCGCGGTGTCGTCACCCGCCCGCGACTGCTCGGCGACGGCGAGCAGGTAGCCCGCGGGGTCGTCGGCCGCCGGCGGAGGGCCCTCCAGCACGAGGGCACAGCGGGCGGCCACGAGGGCGGCGGCCAGATCGTCGTCGGGCACGACCAATCGGGTGCCCCGCGCCACCAGCGTCTCCCAGCCGCGCGTCACCTGCTCGGCCGACGGCAACGACCCCAGGGCCGCCACCGCCGCACCCGTGCGGGCGCGATCGTGCGCCAGGGCGAGCCGCAGCGTGGTGCGATGGGCCACCGGGTAGAGCGTCCCCGTGGCCGGCACCCCGGCCGCCAGGGCGGCGCCGTCGTGGGCGGCGACGGGGGTCGCGGCGCGAGAAGCCAGGAGGTCGCGGCGGCTCACGGCCACGGCAAAGGGCAGCGGCGAGCGGTTCTCGACCTCGACCACGGTGAGGCCGCCGTGATCGGCCACCGCGTAGACGCGCTGCACGGCGTCGCCTCCCGGCACGCGCACGGCCGTCTCCACGACGGGTGTCCCCCGGAGGCGCCGCTGACGGCAGGACGGCTCGGTGGCCGGGACGTGCCAGCGGTCGTCGGCTCCGACCCACCAGTCGAGGCGGGTGACATCCGCCGGCGGCCAGGGGTCGACCGCACCCCAACTCGTCACCGCGGCTCGCCATCGCGAACCGACGGTGCCGATGGTGGTGGAGACCATGGTGTCCGTCAGCGCCGCGAAGGGAGGCTCGGGCACGCCCGGAACCTACCGTCGCCGGCCGTCGTTAGGCTGCCGCCGTGCCCGCCGCAGTGCTGGTGCCGGTCAAGGCGTTCGCGGCCGCCAAGCTGCGCCTGGCGGCCGCCCTCGAACCGGCGGCTCGCGCCGCCCTGGCCCGCTCGATGGCCGACACCGTGCTGGCCGCCGCCGGCACGCTGCCCGCCTTCGTCGTCTGCGACGATCCCGATGTCGCCCGCTGGGCGGCCGAGCGCCACGCCGAGGTGCTGTGGCGGCCGGGGCGCGGCCTCAACGGTGCCGTCACCGACGGCGTCGCCGCCCTCGGCGCCCTGGGCTACGACCGGGTGATCGTGGCCCACGCCGACCTGCCGCACGCTCGCGAGCTGGCCTGGGCGGCCTGGTTCCCGGGCGTCACCCTCGTGCCCGATCGGCGCGACGACGGCACCAACGTGGCGTCGGTGCCCGCGGCCGCCGGCTTCTGCTTCGCCTACGGCCCCGGGTCGTTCCGGCGTCACGCCGCCGAGGCCCGCCGGCTCGGCCTCGGGCTGCGCGTCGTGCGGGCGCCGCGCCTGGGATGGGACGTCGACGTTCCCGACGACCTCGTCGCCCCGCCGTTCGAATCGTGCCGTTGACGCGACTGACGCGACGACGACCGACCCGACCCGGCCGGGCATGACGTCCACCGGCAACGAACCGGGGCAACCCCCGGCCACCGCGCGCGGCGCCCCGACCCGCGACCTCGACCCGCCGGGCGCCGCCCTGGCCATCGGCGCGCATCCCGACGACGTCGAGTTCGGGGCGGGCGGCACCCTGGCCAAGTGGGCGGCCGCCGGGTGCACCGTGCACCACCTCGTGCTCACCGACGGCTCCAAGGGCAGCTGGGACCCGCACGCCGACACCGCCGCCCTCGTCGCCCTGCGTCAGGACGAGCAGCGCGCCGCCAGCCGCGCCCTCGGTGCCACCGGCGAAGTCGTCTTCCTCGGCGCGCTCGACGGCGAGCTGGAGGTGTCGCTGCACCTGCGCGAAGCGGTGGCCGCATGGATCCGTCGCCTCCAGCCCGAGGTCGTGCTGGGCCACGATCCCTGGAAGCGCTACCGCCTCCACCCCGACCACCGCGCCGCCGGCTTTCTCACCACCGACGCCGTCGTCGCAGCGCGCGACCCGCACTTCTACCCGGGCCAGCGCCTGGCGCCCCACCGACCCCGTGCTCTGCTGCTGTGGGAGGCCGACGAGCCCGACCACCTGGAGGACGTGAGCGCCACCGTTCCCGCCAAGCTGGCCGCGCTCGAAGCGCACCGCAGCCAGTTCGTGTCGACCATGGGCGCAGCCGACGAGCAGGGCCTCGAGCCCTTCCGGCGCAAGATCCGCGATCGCCTGGCCGCTCATGGCCGCCGCATCGGCGTGGCCGCCGCCGAGGCCTTCGCGCTCATCGGCGACGTCTGAACACGGCGTCGAAGAGCTATACGGGGGCGAACTGGCCGGGCTGGCGCCCGGGCCCGGGCGGGCCGGCGAAGGCCTGGGCGATGGCGAGCCACTCGTCGGCGGCCGGCCCTCGCGCGACCAAGCCGGTGTCGGCCCGGTGGCGCCGCTGGGTGACGACCAGGCAGAAATCGAGGGCCGAGCCCTCGATCACGTCCACATCGCTCTCGCCCCACTCCCAGCGCTCGCCGCCAGGAGCGTCGAGCACGACGCGCACGTCGGCCGGGGGCAGGGGAAGCTGGCGAACGGCGTAGCTGAAGGGACGAGCGCGTACGCCGATGTGGGCGATGTGGCGCAGGCGGGCGGTGGCCAGCGGGGGAACGCCGAGGGCATCGCGCACGTCCTGACCGTGGGCCCACGTCTCCATGAGACGGGCCGTCGCGAAGCTGCGCGCCCCCATCGCGGGGCCGTACCACGGGACGCGCGCCGAGGGGTCGAGGCCGCGCAGGACATCGAGCAACTGGGCGCGGTCGTCGCGCCAGCCCGCCAGGAACACATCAGGCGGTTGGGTGCGGCCGTCCTGCACCGACGGGTCGTCCGAGGCCGCCAACAACTCGGCGGTGGCGGCCCGGAAGGCGTCAGCATCGGTGGCCGCCAGCACCGCCGCCCGGTCGAAGTAGCGGAGGTGGCTGATCTGGTCACGAATGGCCCACCCCGGCGCCGGTGTCGGCGTCACCCACGCCTGCGGCGTGAGGGGAGCGACGATGGCATCGAGCGCCTCGTGTTCGGCGGCCAGGTCGTCACAGATCTCCTGCACGTGCCGAGCCTCGCGCGGCGGGCGGGTGGCGAGCGAGAGGCCGCGTTCGACCTCTGATCTTCGACTGGGGCTCGCGCGCTACCTCGCGCTGGTCGAGCGCGTGGACGCTCGCTTCTTGGTGGCGCCGGTGGATGCCGCGGCCGGAGTGGCGCGCTTCTTCGCCGTGCCCGCCGTCTTGGTGGCGCTGCCCGCGCTGGCGCGCTTGGCCGGTGCCTTCTTGGTGGTCGCCTTGGTGGTGGCCTTGGCGGTGGTGGTCGCCTTCTTCTTGGTGGCGGCCGTGGTGGCGGGCGTCGCCTTCTTGGTGGCCGCCTTCTTCCTCGTCGTCCCCGTCGTGGTGGCGGCCGTCGTCTTCTTGGCCGACGCCGGTGCCTTCTTGGCTGACGCCGTCGCCTTCTTGGCCGTGGACTTGGCCTTGTTGGCGGCCGACTTGACCGCCGCCCCGGCCTTCTTCGTAACTGCCACTGGTCTCCTTCCGGTCCCTTCTGCGCAAGTCCCCGTGGACTCACTGATGCACCCGCTACACGCCCAGACCTACCGCCTACTGCTCTCCACGTGAAGCGGATCGCGCAACATGAGAACGCTTCCGAGGTCAGAGGTCAAGCATTTCCTTGCCTGCAGTGATGTTGTAGTTGCAACTACGCGTCGTGTTGTCGCTGGTCGTGAGCGATCCAAGAGTCCCGTCGAGCCAGAAGTGTGCTCGTTTCACTGTTTCCAGCACGATGTTGGTGCACCGCCGTCCGCCTGGGAGGATGCACCGATGCGGTTCGGGATCTTCTTCGAGCTGTCCGTCCCACGGCCCCTCTCGCGCGCCAACGAGCAGGAGGTGTACGCCAACGCCCTCGAGCAGGCGGCCGTCGCCGACGAGCTCGGCTTCGACACGATCTGGGCAGTGGAGCATCACTTCTTGGAGGAGTACTCGCACTGCTCGGCGCCCGAGCTGTTCCTCACCGCCGTCGCCCTGCGGACGGCGCGGATCCGCGTGGGCCACGGGGCCGTGGTGTGCGTGCCTGCCATGAACCATCCCGTGCGGGTGGCCGAGCGGGCGGCCGTGCTCGACATCCTGTCCGGCGGGCGACTCGAACTGGGCACCGCCCGTTCGTCGACGTGGACCGAGCTCGGGGGCTTCGGCGCCGATCCCGACCTCACCAAGGTGTGGTGGGACGAGTACGTGCGGATCTTGCCCCGCATGTGGACCGAGGAGCGTTTCTCCTTTGCCGGGCGCTCGTGCACGGTGCCCGAGCGCAACGTCGTGCCCAAGCCGGTGCAGCAGCCGCACCCGCCCATGTGGGTCACCGTGACGTCACCCGGCACCGAGCTCGATGCCGCCGACCGCGGCCTCGGGTGCCTCGGGGTGGCGGCGGTGTCCTTCGCCGAGCAGGAGCGCCGCACGGCGGCCTACCACGAGCGCGTCGCCCACTGCGAGCCCGTGGGCGGCGTGGTCAACAGCAACGTGACCACACAGAACTTTCTCTACTGCCACGAGGACCTCGAGCGGGCAGCGGCCGTCGGCGGGGGGATGGCGGCGATCTTCAATCTCACCAACAGCCACCTGCTGTGGACGCGTGAGGCCTACCCCACCGCCGCCTACCGCTCACTGGGGAACCAGGCCACGAAGGCGGCCAAGGAGGCGGGCGCGCCGGGCGAGCGGGCGCCGCTGCCCGAGGGCCTCACCGTCGGCGACCCCGAACGCATCCTCACCGAGCTGCGGCGGTGGGAGGCGATCGGCGTGGACGGCGTGAACTTCATCGTGAACACCTGCGAGGTGATCCCCCAGCAGGACGTGCTCGACAGCATGCGGTTGTTCGCCCGCGAGGTCATGCCGGCGTTCCGGCCGGCGGTCACCGCCGCGCGCCACTCTGCCGCCGGGGTGTGAGGGGATGCTCGTCGGGTCGCTGCCCCTCGACCGGCTCGCGGCGCGCGCCGTGCCGCTGGCCGCCGAGGCCCCGGCCGCCGCCGTGTTCGACGCAGCCGACGTCGTCTACGCGGCGTGGGAGCTGGCCGGCGTGGATCGCACGGTGCTGTTCCCTCCGGCCCTGCACCCCACCAGCCCGACCCTGCTCACGCTCACCGGGGCGGTGGCCACCGGCGGCGGCCTCGGGCTGCTGCGCCTGTCGTGCCGCCACGGCGCCCGCGCCCGGGCCCTGCTGGTGGGCGCGGTGGCATGGGGCTCGGGCACGGCGGTGGCCGAGGCGTTCGGCTGCGGCGCCGACGACGGCGAGATCGTCGTCGAGGGGCGCACGCTCCAGGTCCGTTCGGCCGGTGGCCCCGATGTGACCGTGGCCTTGGGCCCGGGCGCGGACGGCGAGCGCGTCCTGGGTCCCCACGACGTCCAGTACGTCACCGGCCTCCATCCGGTGGTGCTGCCCGAGCGGGGCGTGCGGCTCCTGCAGGTCGAAGTGCACGCCGATACCGGGCCGGCCACGGCCTTGCGGCCCGACGTGGAAGCGTTCGTGTGGCCCGGCCTGCCCGCGGGTGTCGCACCCGTGCACCCGGTGGGTGCCACCCTCGCCCACGGCCGCCTCGAGCTCCCCCGTCCTCGCTTCGTGGCCCGCCCCGACGTCCTCGCCCACCTCGGGTCCGAGCCGCTGTCGGCCTAGCGTTGGGTGACGTCGCGCCAGAGTGGCGCGAACGTGGCCCGACGCCACCGGGGGCGAGAGGGGGAACGATGGCCGACGGACGTCCAGGGCCGGTGCTGGTGACCGGCGCCAACTCGGGTATCGGGTTGGTGAGCGCGTTGCGGTTCGCGTCGCGAGGGTGGGACACGTGGGGCACGGTGCGCACGGCGGCCAAGGGCGACGACCTCGTCGCTGCGGCCGAGAAGCAGAACGTGGCCGAACGGATCCACCCGGTCGTGCTCGACGTGTCCGACCACGACGCCATCGTCGCCGCCTGGCCCGACCTGCCGGCGTTCTACGGGGTGGTGAACAACGCCGGGTACAGCGAGATGGGCGCCGTCGAGGAGGTGTCGGCGGCCGACGCCAAGGCCCAGCTCGACGTCAACCTGGTGGCGCCGGCGGTGGTGAGCGCCTGTGCCCTGCCCGCCATGCGTGAGCGCGGGGCGGGGCGCATCGTGATGGTGTCGTCCATGTTCGGGCGGGCGGCGGTGATGCCGCTCAACGGCTGGTACCACGCCTCCAAGTTCGGTCTGGAGGCGCTGTCCGACGTGCTGCGCATGGAGGTGGCCTCGTTCGGAGTGCGCGTGTCGATCGTCGAGCCCGGCTTCTTCAACACCGGGATCGACGCCCGGCCGGCCGAGAAGTTCAAGGCGCTGGCCTCGCACGAGGCGTCGCCCTACGCCACCGCCTACCGCCGGGCCGCCCGGGCCACGGAGACGGGCAACCGGCTGGCGCCGCCCCCCGACCTCGTGGCCCGCACGATCGTGTCGGCGGTGGAGAGCCGCCGCCCGCTGCACCGCTACCTACTGGGCGCCGACGCCTTCGCCATCACCTCGGCCGACCGGCTGCTGCCCAAGGAGATCACCGACACCGCCGCCCGGCTGATGACCGGCCTCACCGGCCCCCTTCCGCGACCTCGCCGTCGGACGCCCGGCTGACCCGCCGGCGCCCTGCCCGACGTGCGCCTTCGTGAGCGGACGAGCGCGCGTGGCACCATGCAGCCCACACACGGGAAGGAGCGGCGATGCCCTACGAGTTCAGCGCCGAGGGTCGGGCCATGCTCGACGACGTCAAGGCGTTCATGGCCGACCACATCTATCCGAACGAGGACGAGTACGAAGAGCAGGCCGACGAGGTCGGCGCCACCGGCTACCCGCCCATCCTCGACAAGCTGAAGGCGGCGGCGCGCGAGCGGGGCCTGTGGAACCTCTTCCTGCCCCACCTCGCCCCCGATGCCCCGGGCAAGAAGCTGAGCAACCTCGACTACGCGCCGGTCTCCGAAGAGCTGGGCAAGGTCCCGTTCGCCTCCGAGGTGCTCAACTGCGCCGCGCCCGACACGGGCAACATGGAGATCCTCAACCTCTACGGGTCCCAACGGGTGAAAGAGCAGTGGCTGGCCCCGCTGCTGGAGGGCGAGATCCGCTCCACGTTCTCGATGACCGAGCCCGACGTGGCGTCCTCCGACGCCACCAACATCGAGCTGCGCATGGAGCGCCAGGGCGACGAGTACGTGCTCAACGGCAAGAAGTGGTTCAGCTCGGGGGCCCTGGCCGACCGGTGCAAGGTCTTCATCGTCATGGGCAAGACCGACCCGAACGCCTCCCGCCACCTGCAGCAGTCGATGATCGTCGTCCCCAAGGACGCGCCCGGCATCTCCTTCGGCCGCACCCCGCACGTGTTCGGCTACGAGCACCGCGGCGGCCATCCCGAGATCATCTACGACAACGTGCGGGTGCCGGCCGACAACCTGCTGGGCGAGGAGGGCGGCGGGTTCGCCATCTCCCAGGCCCGCCTCGGCCCTGGTCGCATCCACCACTGCATGCGCTCCATCGGCGTGGCCGAGCGGGCCCTCGGGCTGATGGTGCAGCGCTCGCTGCAGCGTTCGACGTTCGGCTCTCTGATCGCCCAAAAGGGTCTGATCCAGGACTGGATCGCCGAGTCGCGCATCGAGATCGACATGGCGCGGGAGTACGTGCTGCGCACGGCCCACCTCATGGACACGGTGGGCAACAAGGCGGCGGCCAGCGAGATCTCCGGCATCAAGGTCGCCATCCCGAACATGGCCCTCAAGGTCATCGACCGGGCCATCCAGGTGCACGGCGCGGCGGGCGTCACCCAGTACACGCGCCTGGCCGAGATGTACGCCTCCATGCGGACGATCCGCTTGGCCGACGGGCCCGACGAGGTCCACAAGATGACCATCGCCCGGCGCGAGATCCTGCGCCACGACCCCAGCTTCCGCATGAACCCGTCGGTTCCCGCCGTGCCCGGGCTCGCCAAGGCGGAGGAGCAGCCCCAGGTGTTCATGCGCCCCTGACCGGTGCGCATCCCTCGCTTGTGTGACGCCGATCGACGCCTGCCGTCGACGAGCGTCACGCAAGCGAGTCGAGGGCGGCGGTGATGCGGACGGCGTAGGCGGCCGCCTCGGCGTCGTCGTGGTAGCGCGAGCGGGGCCAGAAGAACCCACGCAGGCCGTCCTTGCGGCGGCGGGGCACGACGTGGACGTGGAGATGGGCGACGCTCTGGCTCACCACGTTGTTGGCGGCCACGAACGTCCCGTCGGCGCCGAGGCCGGCGGGCAGCGCGGCGGAAACCCGGCGCACCCGTTCGAAGAACGGGCCGACGGCGGCCGGCGACAGGTCGGGCAGGGTCACCACGTGGTCACGGGGCACCACCAGGACGTGGCCCTTGAACACCGGACGGGCGTCCAGGAAGGCCACCACCACTTCGTCGTCGAGCACGACGTGGGCCGACGACCGGCCGGCGATGATGTCGCAGAAGGGGCACGCCGTCGGCACGGGCGGGCAGCTTGGCAGAGGCAGCGATACGTTCGGCCCATGCGGGTGTCGCTGTTCGTGACGTGCCTGGTGGACCTGTTCAGCCCGGAGGTGGGCGTGGCCACGGTGCGGGTGCTCCGGGCGAGCGGCTGTGAGGTCAGCTGCCCACGCGGCCAGGTGTGCTGTGGCCAGCCGGCATGGAACTCGGGCTTCGCCGAGCCGGCCGCCGCCGTCGCGCGCACATCGCTCACGGCCCTGGAGGACGACCTGGCCGCCGGCGCCGAGGTGGTGGTGGTGCCGGCCGGCAGCTGCGCCACGATGATCCGGGTGTTCTGGCCCGAGCTGTTCGAGGTGACGGGCGATCACGAGGCCGCCGAGCGGGCCCGGGCCGTCGGGGGGCGCACGCGTGAGCTCACCGAGCTCCTGGCCGAGCGGGCCGACCACCTGCCCGCCCTGCGCGTGGACCCGCCCACACGGGCCGCCTACCACCACAGCTGCCACATGCTTCGCGAGCTCCGCATCGAGCAGCCGCCGGTGGCACTGCTCGACCGGGTCGAGGGCTGCGAGCGGGTCGGCTGGGAGGCCGAGCAGCGCTGCTGCGGCTTCGGCGGGCTGTTCAGCTTCCGGCTGCCCGAGACGAGCGTCGCCATGGCCGACGACAAGCTGGCCAGCCTGGCCGCCGCCGAGCCTGCGCCCGACGTCCTCGTCGGCGCCGACGGCTCGTGCCTCGCCCACCTGCGCACCCGGGCCGAGCACGAGGGCCGCCCGCTGGCCACCCGGCACATCGCCGAGGTCCTGGCGGAGGCGCTGCCATGACCGCCGCCCAGCCGGCGCCGCCGCCGGCGGCGCCGCCCACGCCACCGCCCGAGCCGCACTGGACGCTCCCGGGCACGACGCTGCGCCAGCGCACCTCGGCCGCCGTCGAGGACACCCGCCTGCGCCAGTCGCTGGCCCGGGCCGTCGGCCGCTTCGCCCACCACCGCGACCGGGCCCTCGACCTGCTCGACGATCCCACCGCCCTGCGCCTGGCCGCCCGCCGCATCCCCCACGACGTCCTCGAACGCCTGCCCGAGCTGCTCGCCCGCTTCGCCGACGAGGTGGTGGCGGCCGGCGGCCACGTCCACTGGGCCGCCGACGCCGCCGACGCCAACGCCTACGTCGTGGGCGTGGCTCGGCGGATCGGCGCCCGCACGGTCGTCAAGGGCAAGTCGATGGCCACCGAGGAGACCGGCCTCAACTCCGCCCTGCAGGAGGCCGGTGTACGCCCGGTGGAGACCGACCTCGGCGAATGGATCATCCAACTCGCCGGGCACACGCCCAGCCACATCATCGCCCCGGCCGTGCACCTCGACCGCTACCAGGTGCGCGACATCCTCCAGCCCCTCAGCCCCGAACCCCTCGCCACCGAGCCCGAACGCCTGGCCGCCTTCGCCCGCCGGTACCTGCGCGCCGAGTTCCTGGCCGCCGACCTGGGCGTGTCGGGCGCCAACTTCGGGGTGGCCGAGACCGGCTCGATCGTCCTCGTGGAGAACGAGGGCAACGGGCGCATGTGCACCACGCTGCCGCGGGTGCACGTGGCCATGATGGGCATGGAGCGCGTCGTGGCCGACTGGGCCCAGCTCGACGTGATGATCAACCTGCTGGCCCGCTCGGGCACCGGCCAGCACCTCTCGACCTACACCAACATCATCACCGGGCCGCGTCGACCGGGTGAGGGCGACGGCCCCGACGAGTTCCACGTCGTGATCCTCGACAACGGCCGCAGCGCGGTGCTGGGCAGCGAGGCCCAGGAGATCCTCGCCTGCATCCGCTGCGGCGCCTGCCTGAACGTCTGCCCCGTCTACCGCCAGATCGGGGGCCACGCCTACGGCTGGGTGTACTCGGGCCCGGTCGGCGCGGTGCTCACCCCGCTCCTCGCACGGGACGCCTATCCCAAGGAGGCCGCCGAACTGGGCTCCGCGTCCACGCTGTGCGGCGCCTGCATGGATGCCTGCCCGGTGAGCATCCCGCTGCAGGACCTGCTGCTGGCGTCGCGCCGGCGCAAGGCCGACACCGCCGGCACCGGCGAGCGGGCCGGCTGGCGGGCATGGGCGGCGACCTGGCGGCGGCCGCTGGCCTACCGGGCGTCGATGAAGGCGGCCGCTCGCGGCCGGTCACTCACACGCTTCGCCGCCATGGCGCCCGGCCTCGAGCGCTGGACCGAAGGACGGGCGCCGCTGGTGCCCGCCGGCCGGACGTTCACCGAGCGCTGGCACGCCGGCGAGGTCTGAGCCATGGCGAGGGCAACGCCGACAGGGACAGGCGGCCGGGACACCGGTGACCGAGCGGGCTTCCTCGCCCGGCTGCAGGACCGGTTGCACCGCGAGGCGCCCGCCACCATGGCCCACCCGATGCCCGGGCCCCTCGCCCGCGTCCCGATACCGGTGTCGTCCGCCCTCGACCCCGGCGACCTGGTGGGCTCGTTCATCGCCAACGCCCGCACGGCCGCGGCCGTCGTGCACGATGTCGACGGCGGCGTCGTGCCCGACGACCTGCTCGACGCCGTCGTCGAGCGTCACCGCGTCGGGCGCGCCGTGGTCACCGACGAGCCCGAGGCCCGTGCCGTCGGCGAGCGGTTGGCCGCTCGGGGCGTCGCCGTCGACGGGGTGACGACGTCCGTGTCAGCGCGGGCCGACCTCGGCGTCACCGGTGCCGTGCGGGCGCTCGCCACCACGGGGACCCTCGTGCTCGACTCCGGGGTCGCCGGAGGCCGCACCGCCAGCCTGCTGCCCCCGGCCCACCTGTGCGTGCTGCCGGCAGCGCGCATCGTGGCCTCTACGACCGACGTGCTGCGCCCGGTCGGGCGTCCGCTGCCGTCCAACCTGCTGTTCGTCACGGGCCCGTCCCGGTCGGGCGACATCGAACAGATCATCACCCTCGGCGTTCACGGCCCGCTCACCGTCGAGATCGCCGTGCTCCGGGACGCCACCGGCTGAAACAGCCCCAAAACACGCGGGCGTTAACCTCCCGCCAGATCCACCTGGGGAGGTCCGACATTGCGCTTGCGTTCGCTCACTGCCGCGCTGCTGGCCGCGAGCCTGCTGGTCCTCGGAGTCGCCGCCTGCGGTGACGACGACGACAACGAGACCACGGGCACCGCCGCGCCCGCCGCCACCAGCGCCACCACCATGGCCGGAGGCGGCGGCGCCTTCACCCCGGTCACGCCCGACACGCTCACCGTCGTCACCAGCCTGCCGGGGCCGGGGTTCTGGGTCGGCGACGACCCCAACGCCATCACCGGCGGCTACGAGTACGAGATCGCCAAGGCGATCCAGCAGCAGCTCGGATTGTCCAAGATGAAGGTCGTCAACGTGAGCTTCGACCAGATCGTGGCCGGGCAGGTGGGCGATTTCGACCTCGCCCTGTCGCAGGTCACCATCACGCCCGAGCGCCAGCAGGTGGTCGACTTCACCGAGCCCTACTTCGAGTCCGACCAGGGCGTGCTGGTGAAGAAGGGCACCAACGTGGCCACCGTCGACGACCTGAAGGGCCTGCAGTGGGGCGTGCAGAGTGGCACCACGGGCCTCGACTTCGTCGCCGACCAGATCAAGCCGACCAAGGAACCGCAGGTGTTCCAGGACCTGTCCGCCGGCTTCGCCGCCCTGCAGGCCGGGCAGGTGGACGCCTTCATGATGGACACCGCCATCGTGCTCCCACAGGCCAAGGACTCCGGCGGAACCCAGGAGGTGGTGGCCCAGTTCAAGACGGGCGAGCAGTACGGCGGCATCCTGCCCAAGGGCTCACCCAACGCCGCCGCCATCAACGCCGTCATCACCAAGCTGAAGAGCGACGGCTCGCTCACCAAGTTCGCCCAGCAGTGGCTGGGTGAGGACCCCACCGCCATCCCCGTGCTCCAGCCGTGACCCCCGCTCCCTGGGTTTGCACCGTGAGCGGGGTATGTGCCCGGCCAGGGTGCAAACCCGGGTTGGGGCGGACGCCATGACGCTCACCGAGGGGATGCTCGAGCCCGCCGTCCCCGCCATTCAGCGGCTCAACCCGATCCGCACCCGCATGGGGCTCTCGATCGCCGCGCTGGTGGCGGCCGTGGGCGTGACCCTGCTCCTCGGCCTCGCCCTGCGGACCTTCTACGACTCCCTGGGCGTGGTGGGCACCGCCCTCACCGTATGGCGGTGGGCGCTCATCGCCCTCACCCTCTTCGCCGCCGCCGTGCTCGTGGGCAGCGGCGTGAAGGCCGTGCTGGCCTCGGCCCGGGCGGCGCGCCTCGTGCCCACCGACCGGGTGGCGGCGCGGGCCGCCGCCGCCAACGCCCAGGACTGGGCGTGGTACGTCGGGGGCTTCGGTGTCACCGCCCTGGTGCTGGCGTTCTTCGGGATGTTCCTGGCCGCCAACGACGGCGCCGTGCGCCACCAGCTCATGGACTGGGACGCCATCCACGCGTTCCTGCCCAACCTCTGGAAGGGCTTCTGGCTCAACATCAAGGTGTTCGTCGTCGCCGAGATCCTCGTGCTGATGTGGGGGCTGGCACTCGCCCTGGCGCGGGTGTTCCCGGGGAGGGCGGGGCGGCCGGTGCGGTTCCTGGCCGTGGCCTACATCGACCTGTTCCGGGGCTTTCCCGCCATCATCACCATCTACCTCGTCGTACTGGGGTTCCAGGCCGCGGACGTGCCCCCGTTCGACCAGCTCGAAGGCGGCACCAAGCTGTTCTGGCTGTGCACGACCGCGCTGGTGCTGGTGTACGGCGCCTACGTGGCCGAGGTGTACCGCGCCGGGCTGGAGAGCATCCACTGGAGCCAGACGGCCGCCGCCCGTTCGCTCGGGCTGTCCTACGGCCAGACGATGCGTTACGTCATCACGCCCCAGGCGGTGCGGCGCATCATCCCGCCCCTGCTCAACGATTTCATCGGGCTGCAGAAGGACACTGCCCTGCTCAGCGTGGTGGGCCTGCTCGAGGTGCTCAACCGGGCCCGGCTCACGTCGAACAAGCTGTTCAACCTCTCCCCCAACCTGGCCGCCGGCGTCGCCTTCGTGGTGGTGACCATCCCCCTGGCGCGCTTCACCGACTGGTTGGTGGCCCGCGACCAGGCCCGCATGCGGGCCCGGGGCTGAGAAATGGCGTTCCTCGAGATCGTGGGCGTGCACAAGCGCTTCGGCCCGAACCACGTGCTGCGGGGCGTGAACCTCGACGTGAACGAACACGACGTCGTCTGCCTGATCGGCGCCTCGGGGTGCGGCAAGCCGACGTTGCTGCGGTGCATCAACGCCCTGGAGGAGATCGACGAGGGGGTCATCCGCGTCGAGGGCGAGCAGGCGTCGGGGCGGGGCGTCGACCTCGACGGGCTGCGCCAGGACGTCGGGATCGTGTTCCAGAGCTTCAACCTGTTCCCCCACATGACGGTGCGGGACAACGTCACCTTGGCGCCCCGCAAGGTGCTGCGCCTCTCCAAGCGCGAGGCCAACGAGCGGGCGCGCACCTTGCTGGCCCGCATCGGGCTGGAGGAAAAGGCCGACGACTACCCCGACCGCCTGTCCGGGGGGCAGCAGCAGCGGGTGGCCATCGTGCGGGCCCTGGCCATGCAGCCGCGACTGCTGCTGCTCGACGAGATCACCACGGCCCTCGACCCCGAGCTCGTGTCCGAGGTGCTCAACATCGTGCGGGAGCTGGCCGCCGAGGGCATGACCATGCTGCTGGCGACCCACGAGATGGGGTTCGCCCGGGAGGTGTCGTCCAAGGTGTGCTTCCTGGACGGCGGGGTGGTCCACGAGGAGGGGCCGCCCGAGCAGATCTTCGGCGACCCGCAGGACGAGCGCACCCGGGCCTTCCTCAAGCGCATCATCGAGGCCGGGCGCCTCTGACCCGGGAGCTGCCGGGCGTCGCCCCGGTCAGGCATCTGCACCTCCACGGTGCAGATCCCTGCCTAGCGATGGCGGGGCGCTCGTGACGTCGACGTGAACCCTGGATGACACGTGCTCGGGGTGTCCCCCACTCGGATGCGGCGACGCGGTTTGATGGCGGGGTTGCCCCCTCCTCGCCGAGCATCATCGATGGGAGCGCCGTGACCGACCTCGTCGCCGCCTCGTCCGGTCCGACCCACGAGCGGGAAGGGGGTGAGGTGCGGGGGAGCCCGGGCGGGGTGCGCATCGTCCTCGACACCTCGGTGCTGGTCGCCGACCCGAGTGCCCTGCACGCCCACGCCGGCGCCGAGCTCGTGATCCCGCTCACCGTCATCGAGGAGCTCGACGGCCTGAAGGCCCGATCCGACGACGTGGGGCGGGCGGCGCGTACCGCCCTGCGCACGCTCGAGGAGCTGCGGACGCGAGCGGGCGGTTCCCTGGCCGAGCCGGTCGGGCGGGGTGACGGTGCGGGCGGCACGGTCCGCATCGAGCTGAACGGCGTGCAACGGCACCTGCTGGTCGAGCACGGGCTCGACCCGGCCAAGCCCGACAACCGGATCATCGGCGCGGCGTTGGGGCAGGCGGTGCACGGTCCGGTGCGGGTGGTGTCCAACGACGCCGCGCTGCGCATCAAGGCCGCCCATCTCGGGCTCGAGGCCGACGAGCACCGGCCCTCGGGGCGCCGGATCGATCATCGGCCGCAGGGATGGACGGCCCTGGAGGCGGCCGCCAGCACGATCGACCGGCTCTACGGCGCCGGCGGGGTCGGGGTCGAGGCCGTGGCGGGTGCGGGTGGGGTCGGCGAGAACACGTTCGTGGTGGTGCGGGCGGGGTCGCAGTCGGCCCTGGCGCGCCGGGTCGGCGACGAGCTCGTCCTGCTGTCGGGGGCCTCGCCCGAGGCGTGGGGCCTGCGGGCCCGGTCGAAGGAGCAGCGGTTCGCCCTCGAGCTGCTGCTCGACCCCGACGTGAGCGTCGTCGCCCTGGACGGCCGGGCGGGCACGGGCAAGACGATCCTGGCGGTGGCGGCCGGGCTCGAGCAGGTGGTCGAGCGCCGGCGCTACGAGCGGGTCACGATCTACCGGCCGCTCGTGCCCGTGGGGCGGGCCGACCTGGGCTTCCTGCCCGGGGGCCTGGACGAGAAGCTCGACCCGTGGATGGCGGCGGTGCACGATGCCATCGTCGCCCTCACCGACCGGCGCTCGTCCACCGACGCCCGCACGCTGATCGACGAGTTGACCCACCGGGGCACGCTGTCGCTCGAGTCGGTCACGTTCCTTCGGGGGCGGTCGCTGCAGCGCCAGATCACGATCGTCGACGAGGCCCAGAACCTCGAGCCGACCACGCTCAAGACGATCCTCACCAGGGTCGGCGAGGGCACCAAGATCGTGTTCACCGGCGACACCAGCCAGATCGACGCACCGTACGTGGGCGAGTCCAACAACGCCTTGGCCGTGCTGATCTCGGCCTTCGCCGGGCAGCGGTGCTTCGGCCACGTCACCCTCACCGCCGGCGAGCGCAGCGACGTGGCCAGCCTCGCCGCCGAGCTGCTCTAGCGCTGCGGTCGCCCGGGACCGGCCGGCCCCGCACCAGTCGGTGTCTCGGCGCGATTTCCGCCATATATGGCGGCATTCGCGCCGAGACATGCCCACGTGTTGGACGGGTCGGCCGACGGTCTCCGAACCCCGTCACACCCCCTGCGTAGGGTGACGGTATGGCCGTGTCGCCGTCGCCGCCGGTGGCCCCCGTGGCCGGCGATCTGGCCGGCGTCCGGTTCGCCGTCGTCGACGTGGAGACGAACGGGCTGCGGTGGCGGCGCCACCGGGTCCTGCAGGTTGCGGTGGTCAGCAGCGGGCCCGACGGCGTGGTCGTCGACCGCTGGGCCACCGATGTACGCCCGCCGTGGGGACGGGTCGGGCCGGTGGAGGTCCACGGCATCACCCGGGCCCGGGCGCGCGCCGCGCCTCGGTTTCGGGCGATCGCGCCCGAGCTGGTGGGTCGCCTCGACGGCGCCGTGCTCGTCGCCCACAACGCCGGGTTCGACTGGGCGTTCCTCCGGGCCGAACTCGGACGCCTCGGCTACCCCACACCGTGGGCGGCGCAGCTCGACACGCTGCGCCTGTCGCGCACGCTCGACCCCGATCGGCGGGCCGAGCACAGCCTGGCCGAGCTCACTGCCCGCTATGGCGTCGACAACGGCCGCCCCCACGACGCCCTCGCCGACGCCGAGGCCACTGCCGCCGTCCTGCCCCACCTGCTCGCCGCCGCCGGGGTCACGACCGGCGCCGGCCTCGCCTCCCACGTGTGGGGCGCCACCACGGCCTGGCCGCCGTTCACCCGGTCCCGATGGCGAGCCGTGCGGTGGCACCTCCGGCGCCTGCGCCCGCGCCACCTGCGCCGTCACCGCCGGCCGCGGCCCCCGGCTGGTCAGCGGTAGCGCCGGCCCAGCCACCGACCGGAACCTCTGCCTGGTCCCCCCGATAGGCCCGGCGCAGCCGCGGGCTCGGAGCCTCCGCCTGGTCAGCGGTAGCGCCCACCAAGCCCCGGCGCGCCGTCTCTGCCTGGGAGCGGGGCACCGTCGGAGCCCTGCGGTAGGCCTCCGGCTGGTCAGCGGTAGCGCTCCAGCAGCCGCCGGGCGGCGGCGCGGCCCAGGTCGGCCAGCTCGGTTGGATCCTCCACCATCACCGAGGGCCCCGCCTGCAGCAGCAACGACTCCAGCCAGCGGTCGCTGGTGACGTGTAGACGCGCCCGCACGCGTCCGTCGGCCAGCGCCTCGCGATCGAGCAGCGGCGTGCGCTCGAGCACCCATCGCCCGATCGGCTCGACCACCACCGTCACCACCCGGGCGTCGGCCGCCGGAGTGGGGGCGGCGTCGGCGGGCACGTCCACCCGCCGGCGCGCGAACCGCTCGCCCGTGGGCGCGGCCGACTCGATGCGATCGACCCGGAAGCGCCGCTCCTGTGCCGAGAGGGAGTCGTCGGCCACCACGTACCACCGGCCCTGGTCCACGAACACGGCGTGGGGCGCCAGCACGCGTTCGGTCACCTCGTCGCGCGAGAACGTGTAATAGGTCACCGCCAGCCGTTCACCGGCGTCGACCGCCGCCTGCACGGCGTCGAGGGCGGGTGGCCGGTCGATGCGCACCGCCACGCGGGTGCCGAGGGCGGCGTCGAGCTTGTCGAGCGCCCGCGCCAGCGCCCCGCCGGGTTCGGCCCCGGGCAGCTCGAGGGCGGCGCGGCCGGCGGCCAATACCGTCAGCCCCTCCTCGGCCGTGAGCCGGGGCGGGCGGGTGAACACGCGTGGGATGCCGGCCACGATCCACCCGTCGTCGACGTACAGGTCGATGAGCTCGTCGACGTACGGGGGCAGGCCGCACATGGCCGCCGTCTCCAGGTCGCGCACGAGCTGGGCGTCGGTGAGCCCGAAGGCGGCGGCCACGTCCCGCACCCGCACCCGGCCGCGCCGCATGAGCCAGGGCAACAGGATGAGCAGACGGCGCACGCGTGCGCCCGCGGCACGGGGACCGGTCACCGGCGGCCGTCGGCGCGCACGCCACCGCCCCGCGACGAGCCACCGCCCGACGACCCACCGCCCCGCGACGAGCCACCGCCCGACGACTCGCCGCCCGCGGCCACGACCTCGAGCCAGCCGACGAACCGAGATCGCACGTCGGGAGGGCCGACCACCACGGCGTGCTCGCCCAGCTCCAGCAGCCAGCCCCGGAACGCGAGGTCGTTGCCCGCGGGAACCCGCACCACCACACTGCCGTCGTCCCGACGCTCGACCACCGCATCGGCGCCCACCTGCGCCGCCACCAGGCGCGCTCGAGCGGCGTCGACCAGCACCTCGGCCTCCACGGCCGAGGCGCCCAGGCGCCGGGCGTCGTCGGGCAGCACGGCGGCGGCGTCGAATCCCATGGGCACCGTGAACGACCCCCGCTCGCCGACCTCGGGCACGCCATCGACCCGGTCGACCCGGAACGTCCGCAGTTCGTCCCGCCCGTGGTCGCGCCCGATCACGTACCACACCCCCCGCTGGCTCACGAGGGCGTACGGGTCGACCGTGCGCACGCTCGCGGCGCGTTCCCCTCGGTAGGTGAACGTCACCGCCGCCCGGGCGGCATGGGCCTCGAACAGCGCGGGCAAGGCGGGCAGCGCGGGGGTGAGCGGCACCGCCCCCAGGGGGGACGGCCCGCCGCCGGCGAGGTCGGGGTCGGGAACGGCGCCGAGCTTGGCCAGGGCATCGGCGGCGCCCACCTGGTCGACGTGCACGGCGGCGAGGGCGAGGTTGAGCGCCTGGGCCTCGTCCTCGGTGAGGCCGAGGTCGGGCAGCTCGTAACCGGCCGGGTCGATGCGGTAGCCGGTGGCGCCGGCGTGCTCGCCGCTCAGCACGACGGTCTCGATCGCCAGCCCGGCCTCCCGCAGCTCGCGCTTGTCGCGCTCGAATCGGGCCCGGCGATTGCCCGGGTCGGCCGGGTACTGGCCGGCCATCTCAGCGGCGATCTGCTCCAGCGTCAGTGGTACGGGCGTGCGCAGCAGCAAGGCAGCGAGGTTGGTGAGCCGCTCGAGGGGGTCACTCACGGCGCGGGGCGGCCTCGGGCCCGGCCGCGGTCAGGCCGCGGAGTGCGACTCGTCGATGGCGCGCCAGATGGCGCCGACGACGTCCCCGGCCGACGCGCCGGGCGTGAGGACGGCCGCGACGCCCCGCTCGAGCAGCTTCGGCACGTCGACGTCGGGCACGATGCCGCCGACGACGACGGGGATGTCGACACCCCGCTCACGCACCTTCTCGACCACCTTGGGGGCCAGCGTCAGGTGCGCGCCCGACAGCATCGACAGCCCGATGGCGTCCACGTCCTCGTCCACCGCCGCCGCGGCCACCGTCTCGGGCGTCTGGAACAAGCCGGTGTAGATCACCTCGAAGCCGGCGTCGCGCAGGATGCGGGCCACCACTTTCACGCCACGGTCGTGCCCGTCGAGGCCCACTTTTGCCACCAGCACCCGCTCGCCGCTCACGGCCGCGGCCCCGAGTAGTCGTAGAAGCCCCGGCCCGCCTTGCGGCCCAAGAGGCCGGCGTCGACCATGCGTGACAGCAGCGGCGGCGCCGCGTACAGGGGCTCCTTGAACTCCTCGTACAGGCTCTCGGCGACGGCCATGGTGGTGTCGAGGCCGATGAGGTCGACCAGCCGCAGCGGCCCCATCGGGTGGGCGCAGCCCTCCACCATGCCCGTGTCGATGTCGTCGGCCGAGGCGAACCCCGACTCGAGCATCCGGATGGCCGACAGCAGGTACGGCACGAGCAGGGCGTTCACCACGAATCCGGCCCGGTCGGGGCTGCGGATGACCCGCTTACCCAGCTGGTCGCCGACGAACTCGCGTGCCCGCTCGGCCGTCTCCGCCGAGGTGAGCAGCGAGGTCACGAGCTCGACCAGGCGCAACACGGGGACGGGATTGAAGAAGTGGATCCCCACGACGTGCTCGGGGCGCTTGGTGGCCATCCCCAACTTCATGACCGGGATCGAAGAGGTGTTGGTGGCCAGGAGGGCAGTGGGGTCCTCCACGACCTTGTCGAGGGTGGCGAACACCTCAACCTTGGCCGGCTCGTCCTCGATGACCGCCTCGACCAGCACCTGGCGGTCGGCCAGCTCGGCGTAGTCGGTGGTGAGGGCGATGCGATCCATCGCCTCGTCCCGGCCGGCCTCGTCGAGCTTGCCCGCCCGGACGGCCCGTTCGAGCGAGGTCCGGATCCGACTCAGACCCGCCTCCGCGGCGCCGGCGTCGACCTCGCGCACCACCACGTCCAGGCCGGCGCGAGCGCACACCTCGGCGATGCCCGAGCCCATGAGCCCGCAGCCCACGACCCCGACGCGCTCGACGGTGCTCATCACCACAGTCTTACCCACACGCCGCCGCCGCCGCCCGCACCGAGCGTTGGGTCACTTTTCGCGCACATACGACGCGAAAG
>JBIOZN010000527.1:0-3819 GCA_044871175.1 Acidimicrobiales bacterium
AGTCCATGCCTCCCATGCCACCGTCACCACCCGGCATGGCCGGAGGGGCCTTTTCGGGCTTGTCGGCGACGACAACCTCGGTGGTAAGGAACAGACCTGCGATGGACGCCGCGTTCTGCAGCGCCGAGCGGGTGACCTTGGTGGCGTCGGGGACCTTGTTGCCCAGGTCCTCGTACTCGCCGGTGGCGGCGTTGAGGCCGAACGAGCCCTCGAGGTTGCGCACCTTCTCGACCACCACGCCGCCTTCGAGGCCGGCGTTCTCGGCGATCTGCTTCAGCGGCTGCTCGAGGGACTTGGAGACGATCCGGGCGCCGGTGGCCTCGTCGCCCTCGAGCTTCTCGGCGGCCGCCAGCACCGCCGCCTGCGACCGCAGCAGGGCCACGCCGCCGCCGGCGACCACGCCTTCCTCGACGGCGGCCTTGGCCGTCGACACCGCGTCCTCGATGCGGTGCTTCTTCTCCTTCAGTTCCACCTCGGTGGCGGCGCCGACCTTGAGCACGGCCACCCCGCCCGACAGCTTGGCCAGCCGCTCCTGCAGCTTCTCCCGGTCGTAGTCGGAGTCGGTGTTCTCGATCTCGGTCTTGATCTGGTTGATGCGACCCTTGATGTCCTCTTCGGATCCGGCCCCCTCGACCACGGTGGTCTCGTCCTTGGTGATGATCACCTTCTTGGCCCGGCCGAGCAGGTCGAGGGTGACGTTCTCAAGCTTGAGCCCGACCTCCTCGGAGATGACCTGGCCGCCGGTGAGGATGGCCATGTCCTGCAGCATGGCCTTGCGGCGCTCGCCGAAGCCGGGCGCCTTGACGGCCGCCGACTTGAACGTGCCCCGGATCTTGTTGACCACCAGCGTCGCCAGGGCCTCGCCCTCGACGTCCTCGGCGATGATCACCAGCGGCCGGCCCGCCTGCATGACCTTTTCGAGCACCGGCAGCAGGTCGCGTACCGAGGAGACCTTCGAGCTGACGAGCAGGATCACGGCGTCGTCGAGGACGGCCTCCATGCGCTCGGGATCGGTGACGAAGTAGGGGGAGATGTAGCCCTTGTCGAAGCGCATGCCCTCGACGAGGTCGATCTCCATGCCGAAGGTGTTCGACTCCTCGACGGTGATGACGCCGTCCTTGCCTACCTTGTCCATCGCCTCGGCGATGAGCTCACCGATCTCGTCGTCGTTGTTGGCCGAGATGGCGGCCACGCTGGCGATCTGCTCCTTGGAGTCGATCTCCTTGGAGAACTGCTTGAGCGACTCGACGGCGGCGTCGACCGCGGCCTCGATGCCCTTCTTCAGGGCCATCGGGTTGGCCCCGGCGGCCACGTTCCGCAGGCCCTCGCGCACCATGGCCCAGGCCAGCACGGTGGCGGTGGTGGTGCCGTCACCGGCCACGTCGTCGGTCTTCTTGGCGACCTCTTTGACCAGCTCGGCCCCGATCTTCTCCAGGGGGTCTTCGAGCTCGATCTCCTTGGCGACGCTGACGCCGTCCTTGGTGATCGTGGGAGCGCCCCACTTCTTCTCGAGCACCACGTTGCGGCCCTTGGGCCCCAGCGTGACGCGCACGGCGTCGGCGAGCTGATTCATCCCCGACTCGAGGGAGCGGCGGGCTTGCTCGTCGAACGCGATCAACTTCGGCATGGGCTCATCCTCCGTTGGACGTTGTCTCGCACTCTCTGATGGCGACTGCTAGCACTCTAGACGCAAGAGTGCTAGCGGACAACAGGGGAGCGGTGCCTAGGCCGGAGCGGTGGCGGTCAGCCGGGTGGACGCCGAGCGGTGGCAGTCAGCCCCCGGCGACGGCCGGGATGATGGCCACCGTGTCGCCGTCGGGCACCGGCGTGTCGAGCCCGTGCAGGTAGCGCACGTCGTCGTCGGCCACGAACACGTTGACGAACCGGCGCAGCTCGCCCTGCTCGTCGAGCAGGCGATCGGCGAAGCCGGGATGGCGCTTGTCGAGGCTGGACAGCACCTCGGCCAGGGTGCCGGGCTCGAGCTCCACCGTGGCGTTGCCGCCGGCCAGGGGCCGCAGGGTCGTGGGGATGCGCACGGTGACCGACATGGGCCGCCACGCTACCGGCACCGGATCTTCACCGAGCCACCGTTGCCAGGCGCGAGCCGTCTCGGAAGACTGCTCGTCGTGGCCGGCCCCCTGACGCGGACCTATGCCGCCGCCAGCTTCGACGCCCGGCGCCTGGCCCACGCCAAGGCCGGCACCACCGTGTCGCTGTGCCTGCCGGCGCGCGACGAGGGCGCCACCATCGCCGCCATCGTGCGCCGGGTGCGGCGCCACCTGGTCGAGGACTGCGGCCTGGTGGACGAGATCGTCGTGATCGACGACCACTCCAGCGACGCCACGGCGGCACGGGCGGCGGCCGCCGGGGCCCGGGTGGAGCGCGTCGGTGACGTCCTCCCCGAGCTCGGCCCCGGTGCTGGCAAGGGCGAGGCGTTGTGGAAGAGCGTGCACGTGGCCGACGGCGACGTGATCGTGTGGTGCGATGCCGACATCGTCGATTTCGACGTGGGCTTCGTCGTCGGGCTGCTCGGGCCTCTTCTGATCCACCCCGAGATCGCGTTCACCAAGGGCTACTACGACCGGCCCCTCATCGACGACGAGGGCGGCGGGCGCGTCACCGAGCTGGTCGCCCGACCGTTGGTGGCGCTGCTCCACCCCGGGCTGGGCGCCATCGTGCAGCCGCTGGCGGGCGAGTACGCCGGCCGGCGCTCGGTGCTGGAAGGACTGCCCTTCGCCCAGGGGTACGGGGTCGACCTCGGGCTGCTCATCGACGTCGTCGGGCGGTTCGGGCTGGAGGCGGTCGCCCAGGTCGACCTGGGCACGCGCCGCCACCGCAACCGGCCCCTGGCCGACCTCGGCCCCATGGCGCTGGCGGTGATGCAGACGGCCTTCGCCAAGGCGGGCGTGCCGCTCGACCCCGCCGGCGCGACGCTGGTGCGCCCGGGCGGGGCGCCGGTGGAGCTGGCCCACACCGAGCGCCCACCGCTCCTCACCGTGCCCGCCTACCGGGAGCGCCGCCGGCGCGAGCACAGCGCCTGACCGACGCCCCCGGCGGGCCCCAATCACCAGCGCGCAACGCTCGTCACTTCCGGTTGCGTGACGACGACAACTGACGACTGTGGTCGGTTTCGCGCGCTGGGGGTGCGGGTCAGGCGTGGGTGGGCGGGATGCGGTCGGCCCAGGGGCGGGCCTGCTCGAGCTGGCTGGCCACCCGGATGAGCACGTCCTCCCGCCCGTAGTCGGCCACCAACTGGCTGCCCAGGGGTAGACCGTCGTCGTTCCAGTGCAACGGCACGGAGATGGCCGGTTGGGCGCTGACGTTGAACTGGCTCGTGTACTGGAGCAGGTGCTGGAGCCGGGCGGTGCTCTCGTCGGGGTCGGTCAACCAGCCGAGCGGCGGCGGGGGCCCGTTGACGACCGGGGAGAGCAAGAGGTCGAACCCGTCGTCGTCCCACCACGCCCGGACCCGGCGGGCCCAGGCGTGCAGCCAGTCGACGGTGTCGAGGTACGTCGCCACGTCGATCCGGCGGCCGATGTGGGCGAGGGCCTGGTTGATCGGCTCGAGGTCGTCGTCGGCCAGCTGGCCCCCCGCCCGCCGGGCGTACTCCTGCTGCTGCTGGTAGGTGGCCGCGGCCACGATGAAGAGGAACTTCTCGGGGAAGGCCTGCTCGCCCATGGCGGCCGGCCAGGCCTCCTCGACGCGGTGGCCGAGCGACGCCAGCAGCCCGGCGGTGGCGGCGGCGGCCGCCCGGGCGTCGGGGTCGGCGGCGGCGCCGTGCAGCAACGGGTGGTCGAGCACCCCGATGCGCAGCGTGCC
>JBIOZN010000528.1:0-6265 GCA_044871175.1 Acidimicrobiales bacterium
CCGGGTAGGCCACCCTCGAGGCGAGCGCCGCAGTGCCGGGCGCGATGATTCCCGGCCGCCGCCGACGTCAGAACCGGTACACGACCGAACGCCAACCGCCAGAACAGACGCGAGGAGAGTTGCCATGCCCCACATCACGCCCAACCTCTGGTTCGACCTCAACGGCCTCGAGGCCGCCGAGTTCTACGTGTCGATCTTCCCGAGCTCGAAGGTCACCACCGTCACCCACTACACCGAGGCCGGACCCGGGCCCGTCGGCTCCGTGCTCACGGTGGGCTTCGAGCTCGACGGCCAGGAGTTCACGGCGCTGAACGGCGGCCCGCAGTTCACCTTCACCGAGGCCATCTCCCTGATGATCAACTGCGCCGACCAGGACGAGGTCGACTACTACTGGGGCAAGCTCACCGCCGGCGGCGAGGAGAGCCAGTGCGGCTGGCTGAAGGACCGCTACGGCCTCTCGTGGCAGGTGGTGCCGGCCGCCATCGGTGAGTTGATGACCGACCCCGACCAAGGCCGGGCCCAGCGGGCCATGGGCGCCCTGTTCGGAATGACCAAGATCGACGTGGCCGCGCTCTACGCCGCCGCCGACCAGGTCACGCAGCTGAGTTGACGGCTAGGCGGGCTCGCCCGGTCCGTCGCCTGGTGCCCGGCCCGCCGCCACGTCACGCTGCTCGTCGGCCAGGCGACGCCCTTCACCGCCCACTCCTCCAGGATGTCGCTGGGGCTGTGGATCGCCCTGCAGCCCCAGCCTGACGCCACCCGGCACGCCCCCCTGCAACGCGGTGCGGGCACGGCCGTGGGCGCGGTCCTCACGCTCCTCGTCGCCTCGGCGCTGCCCGCCGCCCTGTGGCCCGGCTGGCTGTTCCTCGCGCCTGCGTTCGTGGCGTTCGGGCTGCGCACGGTCAACTACGCGTGGTACTGCGTCGCGCTCACCCCGATCGTCGTGCTCGGTCGTCCTGGCGGCGGCCGCGAGGGCGGTGCCGTGGGCCGGGGAACCCTCCACCCCGGCGTTCGCGGCCGTCGCACCCGATCTGGTCCCGGCGGGCTGATCGCCCCCGGCTCCACGCGCCGGACGCACGGTGAGCGGCGGTTCCCTACACTCGGGCATCGCCGAGAGCGAGGGGGGAGACAGGTGGGATCGCGAGTCGGAACGCGCGCCGCCGTGCTGCTGGGCGCGATGGCATTGATCGTCGCCGCCTGCGGTGACGATGACGACGAGGGGACAGCGGCGTCGGCCACCTCGGCAGCCGCCCAAGCCACGACGACGGCGGGCGCCGCCACCACGGCTGCCGCCGCCAGCGCGACGACGAGGGCCAGCACGGGCGGCGGCACCGGCACGACGGGCGCCCCGACCGCCACCGCCGACAACCCGTCGGCGACCTTCACTGCCAAGCTCTCCGAGCCTGGCACGTTCGGGGTCGACCCGAACGACGACAACATCTACCGCGGCGCCGGCGACTTCCAGATCGACCTGGCCAACTGCCCCAGCGACTACGACATCAACCAGGGCATCACCGACACCGAGATCCGCGTCGCCACCAGCCAGCCCCGGTCGGGTCCCCTCGCCGGCTTCGCCCTGATCGGCGACGGCATGCAGAGCTACTTCGACTACGTCAACGAGAAGTTCGGCGGCATCGACGGCCGGCGCATCGTGCTCGACGTGAAGGACGACGCCTACGAGCCGGCGCGCACCAAGACCAACGTCGACGAGATGCTCCAGAGCGGCGACTACGCCGCGTTCCTGGCCATCATCGGCACGCCGAACAACCTGGGCGTCTGGGACGAGACCAACAAGGAGTGCATGCCCCAGCTGTTCAACGCGTCGGGCGGGGTGCAGTGGGGCGACGTCGAGAACCATCCGTGGACCACGGGCCTGCAGCTCGACTACGTGAGCGAGGCCGGGCTGTGGGCCAAGTGGCTGCAGGAGAAGTATCCGAACGGCGCCACGGTGGCGGCCATCACGTTCAACAACGACTTCGGCCAGCAGTACGCCAAAGGCTTCAAGCGCGCCATCGAGGGCACGAACATCAAGCTGGTCAAAGAGGAGCTGCACGAGGCCGCCACCCCCAACCTCACCAACCAGTTCACCAGCCTGGCGGCCAGCAACGCCGACGTCCTGCTGATCGAGACCTCGGGATCCTTCTGCACGCAGGCAATGGCCGAAGTGGAGAAGGGCTCGTGGAAGCCGCAGGTGCTCATGTCGCTCACCTGCCAGTCGTTGACCCAGTTCTTCCAGCCGCTCATCGACCAGGGGCTCACCGGCAAGGACACCACGTTGGTGACCACCACCAAGGACCCCGGCGATCCCACCTACGCCAACGATCCGTACGTCAAGCTGTTCAAGGAGACGGTGACGGCCCAGGGCCGCCAGCCCGGAGCCACGCTGTTCAACGGCTGGAGTTACGCCTGGTTCACGGTCGAGACGATGAAGCTGGCGTCGCAGCTCGAAGGCGGGCTGAACCGGCCCAACCTGATCATCGCCAACCGCTCGCTGGAAGCGGTTGCCCCCAGTGGGCTCGGCAACCTGGCTGGTCGGATGGTCGGCCTGAAGGACGCGTACATCAGCGAGGGCGGCCAGTTCGTGAAGTACACGGTGACCGATCCCAAGCAGTTCGGGGTCTGGGAGCCGGCCAGCGATCTCTTCGACACCGATGGCCAACTCGGCACGTACGCCAGCGTGCAGGGCTGACCCTCAGCCTCGCTCCACGAACCCGACCCGGCCTGTTTAGAGTGGCGGGGTGGCGCGCATCGACATCCCCGACGGCGAGGGCATCGAGCGGCGCCGGCTGTGGCAGCTCAACCCCGAGCTGGGGCACGCCGTCAGGGAGCTGGGAGACGCCGTCTACACCGGCACCAGCCTCGACGTGCGGGTGCGCGAGGTGGCGCGGATGCGCATCGCCCAGATCAACCAGTGCCACATATGACTGGACACCCGGTCCGCATCGGCGATGCGGGATGGCCTGGGCGAGGACCTGTACCACCGCGTGGCGGAGTACGCCGACATCGAAGCGTTCTCCGAGGCCGAGAAGGCGGCGGCGGAGTACGCCGAACGGTTCGCCCTCGACCACACCAACCTGGATGACGAGTTCTGGGCGCGCCTCCGGCGGCTGTTCTCGGCGCGCGAGATCCTCGACCTCACCGTCACGATCGCGTTCTGCGTCGGGATCGGGCGGACCTTGGCCGTGCTCGACGTCGCCCACGACTGCGAAGTGAACTTCACCAAGGAGCCGTAGGGTTTATCGGCTTGCCGTCGGGCAGGGGCCAGGGTGGTATTGGGGGCCATGAACGGCGTCATGCTCATGGTGCGCTTCCGTGGCCGCCTCACGGCGGCAATGGGGGTGGCACGCCCTTCGGCCCCAGTGGGCTGAGCAGGTCGTCGCCGACGCCCACATCCCACCCGGCGCGTGGGTCGTCGACGTCGGGGCCGGTCGCGGCGCCCTCACCGAGCCGCTCCTACGCGCCGGTGCGCGCGTCATCGCCGTCGAGTTTCATCCCGCCCGCGCCGCCGACCTCCGCGGGCGCTTCGGCCGCGACGTGACCGTGGTGGACGCCGATGCCCGCGACCTGCGCCTCCCCCGCCGCAGCTACCACGTCGTGGCCAGCCCGCCGTACAGCGCGACGACGGAAGTACTGCGCCGGCTCGTGAGCGCCGGCAGCCGCCTCGAGTCGGCCCACCTCGTCCTGCAAGAACAGGCGGCGCGGCGGTGGGCCTCGCCGGCGGCGCCGGCGGCGGCGCGGTGGCAGCGTCTCTTCGTCCCCAGCCTCGGCCGGCGCGTCCCGCCGCTCGCCTTCACCCCGCCGCCGCATGTGCCCAGCCGGGTGCTCGTGCTGCGGCGGCGCATGTCGCCCGGGGCCGGGCGCTCGATGCGGTGAGCGCGCGACCCCCCGGCAGGGGTGCAGATCGCGGCCTGAGGCCGACGAGAGCACCTCGGAGGTGCAGATCCCTGCCCGAGGCCGACGAGCGCACCTCGGAGGTGCCGATCCCTGCCCGAGGCCGCCGAGCGCACCTCGGAGGTGGAGATCGCTGCCTCGGGCCGACGAGCGCACCTTGGAGGTTCAGGTCCCTGCCCGAGGCCGGCGGTGGAAGGCCGGCGAGCGGCGGTGCCCGGCGGCCGTCACCACCGGGCCCGCTCGGCGCTCAGGCGGTGGGCAGGTCGCCCCAGAAGCTGGCGATGCGGACGAAACGCCCATCGGGACCGAGCTCGGCGGCGTCCAGTCCGGCCACGACGGGCGTGCCGTCGGCGGCGTCGAGGCGCCAGGAGAACCGCAGCTGGGCACCGTGCTGGTCGATCCCGCTCGTCCGCTCGATGGCGAAGCCGGGGTAGGCCGCGTGCACGGCGGCGAGCATGGCCGCCAGCTGATCGTGACCGCTGACGTCGGCCTGCGGATCGACGTGGCGGCCGTCGGGCGTGAACACGCGCTCGACCAGCTCGAGGCGGCCGCCCTCGTCGGGGGCCCGCCACATGGCGAAGTAGGCATCGACGAGCTCGATGGTGGTGGACGGCAGGACAGTGGTGTCGGTCATGGCGTGTTCCTCCGTGGTCGGGGGTGATGAGGCCAGGTTCGCAAGCCGCCGGCGCCGAAGCGATGACCTGCCGGGTAGCGGCTCCATGACCTGGCAGGTAGGCGACGGCCGAGGGCCGTGTCGCTAGCGTCGGCGGCATGACCGTGCTCTCGCCCATCCGCAGCAATGGCGTGGGCGAGCTGCTTCGCGAGTGGCGGCAGCGGCGCCGGCTCAGCCAGCTCGACCTGGCCAGCACGGCGGAGGTGTCGCCCCGCCACCTCAGTTTCGTCGAGACGGGCCGCTCGCGCCCGAGCCGTGAGCTGGTGCTGCATTTGGCCGAGCACCTCGACGTCCCCCTGCGCGAGCGCAACACGCTGTTGCTGGCCGCCGGCTATGCACCCGTCTACCGGGAGCGGTCCCTCGACGACGAGGAGATGGACCCTGTGCGCGACGCCCTCGATTGCATCTTGGCCGGCCACGAGCCGTACCCGGCGGTGATCGTGAACCGGCGCTGGGACCTGGTCGCCGGCAACGACACGGCGCTGCGCCTGTTCACCGCCGGCGTGGCCCCGTCACTGCTCGAGCCTCCGGTCAACGTGTACCGCCTCGGCCTGCACCCCGAGGGCCTGGCCCCCCGGGTCCGCAACATGGGCGTGTACAGCCACCACTTGCTGACCCGGCTGCAGCGCGACGTCGCCGTCAGCGGCGACGGCGCCCTGGCGGCGTTGCTCGAGGAAGTGCGCGGCTACCCCGATCTCACCCATCCGAGCGCGGTGGGCTTCGACCCGGCCAAGATGCTGTTCCTGCCCATGGACTTCACCACCGTCGAGGGCGACGAGCTCTCGTTCTTCAGCACGTTGGCGACGTTCGGCACCGCGCTCGACGTCACCGTCGCCGAGCTGTCGATCGAGGCGTTCTTCCCCGCCGACGAGTTCACCCGCGCCGCCCTGCAGGCCGCCGGGTCGCGGCCACCCGCGCGTTGACGGGGGGAAATGCGAGGCTGCGGCCGTGCCGAGGCTGTTGATCGTCCACCACACCCCCTCGCCTGCACTGCACACGCTGTTCGAAGCGGTGCGCGCCGGCGCGACCGACCCCCGGATCTCCGGCGTCGAGGTCGTGGCCCGGCCCGCGCTCATCGCCACGGCCATCGACGTCCTCGAGGCCGACGGCTACATCCTCGGCACGCCCGCCAACCTCGGCTACATCTCGGGTGCCCTGAAGCACTTCTTCGACCAGATCTACTACCCGTGCCTCGAGAGCACCACGGGCCGTCCCTACGGCCTGTACGTCCACGGCAACAACGACACCGAAGGGGCGCGCAAGGCCGTCCGCGTCATCACCACCGGACTGAAGTGGCGGGAGGTGCAAGCCCCGGTGGCGGTGGTGGGCGACCCCGACCGTGGCGCGGTCGAGGCGTGCTGGGAGCTCGGCGCCGCCCTCGGGGCGATGCTGGCCGAGCGGCTGGTGTGAGGCGGCCCGGAGCCGGGCGAGCGCGTCCCCGGGGCGCCCCGGCGCTACTTGTAGAGCCCGTTCATGCAGATCCAGGACCGCTGGATCGGCCACTACGCCCGCTCGGCCGTCGATCTCCTCGCCCAGCTCCGGTCCGACCTGGAGGCGCCATAAGCTCCGCCGGGCAGCCGCTTCCGGCGGTGGCCCATGACCGACGGAGGAGCTCCTGTGGGTGGACGCGTTGAGGGGAAGGTCGTCGCCATCACCGGGGCGGCCAGCGGGCTGGGGGCGGCGACCGCCCGGCTGATGCGG
>JBIOZN010000529.1:0-6337 GCA_044871175.1 Acidimicrobiales bacterium
GGGTCGGCGGCGGCCGGTGGCGCCGGTGGCGCCGGTGGCGCCGGTGGCGCCGGTGGGTCGGGCGGGTCGGCGTCGACGCCGCCTCCCCCGCCGCCGGCGTCGACCCCCGAGCCGGCCGAGGAGCTGCCCACGCCGGGCGGCCCCGCCCGTCCGCGCGGCTCGGACCGGGGCTACGGGGCCGTCTACTTCCCGTGGCTGCGTGTCCGCGACCCGTTCTCCGGCGACATCGTCGCCGTCCCGCCGTCGGGCCACATGGCCGGCATCTGGGCCCGCACCGACGCCATGCGCGGGGTCCACAAGGCGCCCGCCAACGAGACCGTGCGCGGCGCCCTCGACCTCACCTACCGGCTCACCGACGCCGAACAGGGCGTGCTCAACGAGGCCGGCGTGAACGCCATCCGCTTCTTCACCGCCGGCGGGGGCATCCGGGTCTGGGGCGCCCGCACCCTGGCCGTCGACCCCGAGTGGCGCTACCTCAACGTGCGCCGGCTCATCAACATGATCGAGGAGTCGATCATGACCGGCACCCGGTGGGTCGTGTTCGAGCCCAACGACCCGCTGCTGTGGCACCAGCTGAGCCGCGACGTGAGCGCCTTCCTCACCCGCATGTGGCGCGACGGCGCGCTGTTCGGCGCCACGCCCGACGCCGCCTTCTTCGTGAAGTGCGACGCCGAGACCAACCCGCCCGAGGTCATCGACGCCGGCCAACTGGTGATGGTCATCGGCGTGGCCCCGGTGAAACCGGCCGAGTTCATCATCTTCCGCATCTCGCAGTTCCAGGCGGGAGCGTCATCCGAGTTCGAGGGGACCGCCAATGTCTGACGTGCCGACCTCCAGCGCCACCGGCGCGACCCCCGGTGTCTTCATCGACCCGTACCGGGACTTCAACTGGAAGCTCCTCGTGCCCGGCCTGGCCGAGGCCCACTTCACCGAGTGCCTGGGCTGGGCGGCGCGCGTCAACCCCATCAGCTACTACGAGGGTGGCACCACCCAGGTGCACCGCATCCCCGGCCGGGTCGAGTACGCCGAGGTCACGCTGCGCTACGGGCTGACGAAATCGCGCCAGCTCTGGGACTGGTTCCTCACCGGCATCGCCGGCAAGGTGCAGCGCCAGAACGTGTCCATCGTGATGCTCGAACCCGACGGGTCCACGCCGGCCATCCAGTGGGACCTCATCCGGGCCTGGGTGTCGGAGTGGCGCGGCGCCCCCCTCGACGCGGCCGGCACCGAGGTCGCCATCGAGTCGCTGGTGCTGGTGTACGAGGACCTGAAGCGCGGCACCTGAGCCCTCCTCCTCGATGGCCACCCGACCTTGGGACCGCTGGCGCACGCGTGCCCGCGCCACCGTGCGGCGCGCCCGCGCCGCCCTCGCCGGCGCCATCGCGCCGCCCCCTGAACGCGCCCCGGCGCGGCCCGGCGGCGGCCCGCCCGCCTACTGGGTGGAGCGGGTGCGCCAGGGGGCGCCGCATCTCTTGCCCCCCGACCTGGCCGGGCCGACCGCGCCGACCGCCCTCGAACCGGGCGAGCGGGGCGGAAGGAGCCGGCGTGGGGCCGGCCCGCCGGCATCCGGGCCCGCCCAGGAGCTGTCGGTACCGGGGCGGTTCCCGAGCGACCACCTCGGTGCCGAGAACGCGGCGACCGCGTCCGGCACCGCGGCCTCCGTCCCGCCGGCGACTCGTGGCCCGTCGGGTGCGGTGACCGGCCCGGCCGACGCCTGGTCGGGGGAAGCGGCTGCGGGCTTGGCGCCGCCGCGTCGCCGCCCGGACGCTGTCCTGCGTTGGCCCCGCCGGCTCGGTCGTCCGACGGACGGCGTCACGACGGATGCTGACCGCACGACCCGGTTGGTGGCGGAAGCCGACGGCGGCAGCCGCGCCGGCCCCGCCCGCCCTCCCGTCTTCCTGCGCGGGCGGGGCCGTAGCCGGCCGAGCGGACCGCCGGCCGCCGGTTCGGCCGACGCCGGCACACCGGCACCGCCGCTCGCGTCCGCCCCCCCGCAGCCGGGGGCGGTGCCGCCCGGGGACCGGGCGGGGCGCCCGGCACCGGAGCCCCGGGGCCCTGACCACCCACGGTCGGGGGGCGCGGGATCGGCGCGGTCGTCCTCGCCGCCGGTGGCGTCGCCGTCCGCGGCGACGGAGCCCTCGGCGCCGCCCTCCCCGTCAGGGCGCGCCGCCTCCCTCGCCCCGGCCTTCCCCCCCGCCGTCCCTCACCCGCGCCCGAACGGCGCCGAGCGCTCCACCCTCGATTCGCCGGCGCGGCCCGACGGTCGGGCGGCCCGGCACCGGGCTCCGGCCGGTCCCACCGGGTCGCCCGTCTCCTTCCCGTCGGCGCCGCACCACCCTCGCCCCGAGCCCGCGTGGCCCGTCACGACCCGGCCCGGCGTCGAGCCCGCCGAGCCGTCGGGGCCGGTCGATCGGCCGGCGCCGACGGTCTCGTATCCCGCCGAGGTGCGCCGGTGGCCCGACCTCGCCCCCGAGCCCGATCCGCCCGCCGACGACGCCACCGTCGCCCTGCTCAACGAGCGCTTGGGCGCCCGGGAGCGAGCCGAGTGGTTGCGGCGTGAGCACGAGCGAGGGGTGTGATGGAGCGGGTCGCCTTCCTCACCGAGGACACGGGCGAGCGCATCCCCTGCCTGCTCAACCCCGAGACCCTCGTCGTGCGCCGCACCGCCGGCGTCCGGCGGGCGGGTTCGGCCGGCGGCACCCTCACCGGGGCCGACCTGGGCGACGACCCGCTGGTCGTCACCGGCGGCGGCCGCACCGAGCTCGAGCTCGACCTGCTGTTCGACACCTCGCTGCTCCCGGCACCGGCGGCCACCGACGGGCGCCTGCCGGCGGCCGGCGATCCCCTGCCCGAACCCCCGGCCACCGACGTGCGCGACCTCACCCGCCCGCTCTGGCGCCTGGCCGAGAACGTCCCGTCCACCGGCGGCTTCGGCGCACCCCCGCTCGTGCGCTTCGTGTGGGGGAAGGCGTGGAACGTGCTCGGCGTCGTCGCTTCGGTGGCCGAGCGGGTGGAGCAGTTCACCGCCGACGGCAGCCCCCAGCGCTCGTGGCTGCGCATCCGCCTGGTGCGGGTGAGCGAGCCCGGGCCGCCGCCCGAGGTGCCCCCCGCCTCGCCCGCCGCCATCGCCGCCGCCACCGGCCCCACCGGTCCCATGGAAGGGGCGCCGGCGATCCCGGGCGGCGCCGGCCCCGTGCCGGCGGCAGCGAGCACGTACGAGGTCGTGGGCGACGAACGCACCGACCAGGTGGCCGACAAGCTCTACCCCGGCCGACCGTGGATGTGGCGGTTCGTCGCCGGTAGCAACGGCATCGAGAACCCGCCCTTCATCCCTCCCGGGACCATCCTGCAGGCGCCCCCCGCGCCGCCGATGCCCGAGCCCGAGTCCGAGGAAGGTGCGCCGTGACGCGCACACTGCGGGTGCCCCGGATCACCGTCACCGTCGACGGTGGCCCGCTGCCGGCGGCCGCCCTCGCCGCCGTCGAGGCCCTCACCGTCGCCCAGCGCGTCAACCTGCCCGACCAGCTCGTGCTCGTCGTGCGCGGGCCGGCCCCGGCTCCGTTGTCGCCCGGAGCCGACCTCCGGGTCGACGTCGAGGGCCAGCGGCTGCCGCTGTTCATCGGCACGGTGGTGGCCGTCGAGCACGAGTTCGGCCCGGACGGCGCCCGCACCACGCGCGTTCGGGGGTACGACGCCCTGCACGCCCTGCGCCTCGACCAGGACGTCGCCGTGCACGAGGGCGCCAGCCTGGGCAGCCTCGCCCAGGCCTGGGGGGAGACGGTGGGCGTGAGCACGCAGGTGAGCGCCGACGGGCCGAAGCTGGCCCGCGTCGTCCAGCCGGGCCAGTCCGCCCTCGAGGTGCTCCAGCAGCTGTCCGCTCGCTCGGGTGTGCACTTCCACCTGCGCCAGCAGACCCTGCACGTCTTCGGCCCCGACGGGGTGGGCGATCCGGTCCCCTTGCGGTGGGGGGAGACCCTGCGGGAGGCCCGCCTCGACCTCAACGCCGCCGCCGGCGCCCGGCCGGTGCAGGTCGGGGCGTGGGATCCGCTCGTCGCCGCCTCGGTCACGGCCGAGGAGTCGGGGCAGGGGAACGGGCCGGACGCCGGCGCCGTCGGTGCTTCCGGCCCCGTTCGCGTGGCCGGCGGCGTGGCGTCCAGCGACGAGGAAGCCAGCGCGTTGGCGCGCGCCCACGCCGAGCGCCGGGCCGCCACCGCGCGCGCCCTGTGGGGCGTCGCCGACGGCGACCCTCGGTTGCGCCCGGGCGCCGTGGTCGAGATCGCCGCCGGTCCTTCGCCCGACGACGACGTGCTGGCGGGGCGCTACACCCTCACGGCCGTCACGCACCGGGTGGACGATCGGGCCGGCTACTCGAGCGAGCTGTCCAGCGCTGCCACGGAGCCCGCGCCGGCGGCGACGGCGGCGGCGGCCGACGTGCAGCTGGGCACCGTGGCCGACGTGAACGACCCCGAGAGCCGGGGCCGGGTCGCCGTCACCCTCGACGCCCTCGACGCCGTGGCCACCGAGTGGCTGCAGGTGCTGACACCGGCGGCCGGGCCCGACAAGGGCTTGATCATGCTGCCCGAGGTCGGTGACCACGTGCTCGTGCTCGCGCCCGGCGCCGACGCCGGGCGGGGCGTCGTGCTGGGCGGGCTGTACGGCGAGGCCGGCGCTCCCGACCCGGGTGTGGTGGACGGCGCCGTGCAGCGGTACACGTGGCGCACCAGTGGCGGCCAGCTGGTGCGGCTGGACGACAGCGCCACCGCCATCCGGCTGGAGGACGCCACCGGCAGCTACGTCGAGATGACGCCCGAGCGCGTCGTCGTGCACGCCGCCTGCGACCTGACGCTGGAGGCCCCCGGCAAGGCCATCACCGTCACCGCCTCCTCAGTGGACTTCAAGGAGGGCTGACATGCAGCGCTCAACCGTCACGCCCCCCGCGCTCGTGCGCCGGGTGTTCCCGGTGCGCCGAGACGTGGACGGGGGGCGGCCGTGAAGTGGCTCACCGAGGACGCCACCGTCGTGTGCAAGCACGAGCTGGGCAGCGTCAAGGTCGTCACCAGCCAGAAGCTGGTCACCATCGGCGGGCGCATCGTGCAGGTGGAGAACGACCCCGAAGGTCGCAGCATCGCCGGCTGCCCCAACATCGGCGTGTCCATCAAGCCCTGCCAGACCACCCTGAAGGTCAAGGTCGGCTACTCCGGCTTCATCCGCATCGAGGGCCAGCCGGTCGTGCTCGACAACCTGAGCGGCCTCACCGACGGCACGCCCCCCGGCGTGGTGGAGTACAAGGTGCGCGACCCGGGCCAGCAGCTCGTGGCGGCCGACCAGTGAGCGAGCGAAGCGAGCTCCGCCAGCACGGCGCTTTCTTCGGCGCGCAGCGGCGAAGCGTTCACTGGTGCCCCCCGATGTCGAAAGCGGCAAGCGCGTCACAAGACTGGAGGGTGCACCAGTGAACGGCATGCGGGCGATCCGCTTCCGGCATCCCGACGCCGACCTCGGGGGTGAGCCCCCCGGCCTGGGCCTGTCGGCGCAGGGCGGCCTGGCCATGGCCGAGGGCGACGAGGCCGTGCGCCAGTCGCTGCTCATGCTGCTGTCCACCATCCCGGGCGAGCGGGTCATGCGGCCCACCTACGGCTGCCACCTGCACCGGCTCGTGTTCTGGCCCAACGACGACACCACCGCCGGCCTCGCCATCCACTACGTGCGGCGCGCCGTCGAGCAGTTCGAGCCCCGGGCCGCGATCCTGCGCGTCGACGCCACGCGCGATCCCAACGAACCCCAGCGCCTCGACGTCGTGCTCGCCTACAAGGTGCGGGCCACCGCCAGCGTCGACACGCTGGCCGTCGCGCTCGACCTGCAGCCCTGACTGGATCGGAACCTCCTGATGCCGCTCCCCGTGCCCAACCTCGACGACCGGGACTACGCCCAGCTGCTGGCCGCCGCCCGTGAGCTCGTGCCCTCGCGCGCCCCCGAGTGGACCGACCTCGGCCCGGGTGACCCCGGCACCGTGCTGCTCGAGCTGTTCGCCTACCTCACCGACACGATGCTGTACCGGCTCAACCGGTTGCCGGAGAAGGCCTACGTCGCCTTCCTGAACCTGCTCGGCGTCAACCTCGAACCCCCGACGGCCGCCAGCGTCACCCTGCGTTTCACCGCCGCGGCCAACGCCCCCGGGCCGGTGGAGGTGCCCCGCGGCACGCGCGTCACCGTCGGCGCCGGCCGCTCAGGGGCCGACGACCCCGTGTTCGCCACCACCGACGCCATCACCGTGGCGCCCGGCGAGAGCGGCGACGTCGTGGCCCTGCACGCCGACACCGTGGAGGCCGAGCTGCTGGGT
>JBIOZN010000530.1:0-2267 GCA_044871175.1 Acidimicrobiales bacterium
TGCCGCTGGGAGCACGTGATGTCCGAGCGGGTCGAGCGCAAGATCCTCGCGATGCTGCCCGACCACGCCGAGTCGCCCTACGGCAACCCCATCCCAGGTCTCGACGAGCTCGGCGACCTCACCGTGCTGGCCGACTTCCGCTACGGCCTCACCACCCTCGACGTCATCGCCGCCACGGAGCCGGCCACGGTCGTAGTCCGCCGGATCGGCGAACCGGTCCAGGTCGACTCCGAGGCCCTCGCGCTGCTCACCGCCGCCGGCCTGATGCCGGGCCAGCCCGCCCGGGTGCGCCGTGACGGCGCCCGGGTCATCGCGTGCCGCGACGGGGCGGAGGAGTCCTCGGGCGTCTCACTGCCCGACGACATCGCCTCGCACGTCTTCGTCCAGGCCACCTGAGCGCCGACGCCGCGAGGGGTCGGGCGACCCGGTGGTGACCTGGCCCTCACCTGAGCGGGCGCTCAGGAAGGCCCGTGCACCCGCATCCCTGCTGGTCAGGGCGATGCGCCCGGTGGCCGGCGGGACCCCACGTGGTGAATCCCTCGTTACCGGAATGTGACTTCTGCCAGCAGGGCCCGCTACGGTGGCTGAGATCCGTACCCGCCTCGGAAGGCTCCCCCTCCTCGTGTCCCGTCACCGCACCCCCGGTCGACGCCGCGCACCCGGCGCTGTACGTCGTCTCCCCGACGGCCTGCCGCGCCTCAGCGCGACGTGGGCCGTCAAGTCAGTCGCCGCTGTCGGCGTCCTGGGCGGAGCAGCCATCGCGCTGGCCCTGCCCGTCGACGCCAGCCCCGCCGCCTTGACCCTCGCCGGTCCGGCCAGCACCGCCGCCGCCGAGCGCGCCGACGGCCTGAGCGCCTCCCGCTCCACCGCCCGTGCGGTGAAGGCTTCGGCGCCCGCCGTCTCCGCCCCCGCGGATGCCGCCCCGATCGTCCCCGAGCAGGTGGGCGTGTCCGGCGTCAAGGCCGTGGCCAAGCCCAAGCCCAAGCCCAAGCCGGTCGCCGCGAAGACCGGGGGGTCGGGTGGCAGCGCGGCGAGCAGCCCGACCGCATACAGCACCAAGATCTCGGGCCGGTGCGGCAGCATCGGCCTCAACAACGACGCCGCCCGGCTCTGCTCGGCGGTGCAGTCCGCTTTCGGGCTGTCCTCGATCGGCGGGTACCGCCCCAACGCCGGCGAGCACAGCACCGGCCAGGCCGTCGACTTCATGATCTCGAGCAAGTCGCAGGGTGACGCCGTGGCCGCCTGGGTGCAGAGCCACGTGGGCGAGTTCAACGTCGAGTACGCCATCTGGCGCCAGCGCTACTGGACCCCCGGCAGCTCCTGGGACCTGATGGAGGACCGCGGCTCACCGACCGCCAACCACATGGACCACGTGCACGTGACCGTCGCCCCCTGACGCGTCCGCAGCGCGCCCCGAAGGCCACTCACCGCACCGGTGGGTGGCCTTCGTCTCTTCACCGTGACCTAATTGTGATTGTCCCAGCGAGGCATGTTACGTTCGACGAGCTCGCCTCTCCCTGGGGTGAGTCCTCCTGGTGGACGCCGAGTCCTGCCACCACCGCAGAGGTCGAAGCGCACCACCGCCTGGCAGGAGCGGGGGAACCACTCGCGGGGCCCAGCAGTACACGGGCCCCTTGGGGTGAAGTCGGCGCCGGTCTCACGACCGCGCCGGCCGGGCAACCTCAGCCCGAACCCGACAGCTCACCCCGTAGGCACTGAGAGGTTCACCGTGGTCGACGACACCCCCGTCGGGCGGCATCGCAATGCCGTCCGCTACAACCCCGTTGCCGAGCTCTCGACGATCGTCAAGAGCGCCGGCGAGACCAGCGTCAAGGCGTCCGCCGTCCTGGCCGCCTCCGGCGGCCTGGTCGCAGCGTTCTCGCTCCCCGCCCAGGCTGCCGCCTCCTCGCACCGGGCCGCCTCCACGACGACGGCGTCGGCAGCACCGGGCGCCGAGGCCGGCACGGCCACCGCCGTCCCGGCCGCGCTCGCGCTGGCCCCGGCCGTCGTCGCCCCCGAGGCGCCGTCACCGGTGGCGGTCGAGGCGGTCGGCGTGATCGGCATCAAGGCCGTGGCCAAGCCGAAGCCGAAGCCGAAGCCCAAGGTCGACCCGGTCGCCCGGGCCGTTGCGGACCGCTCGAGCGGCACCGGCCAGGTCAGCCGCAGCAGTACCCGCTACACCAACCCCGAGCAGTCCTCGAGCGAGATCGTCAACATCGCCCGCACGCTGCTCGGCATCCCCTACGTCTACGGCGGCGAGAGCCCGT
>JBIOZN010000531.1:0-9140 GCA_044871175.1 Acidimicrobiales bacterium
CGGTTCATGCCCGCCACCGAGCTCGACCAGATCGTCAACCTCGCCAAGCGGCGCGGGTTCGTGTTCCCGTCGGCCGAGATCTACGGCGGGTTCCGGTCCACCTACGACTACGGCCCGCTCGGCACCCAGATGCTGCGCAACGTGAAGGACGCCTGGTGGCGCTCGATGGTGCAGCTGCGCGACGACGTGGTGCCCGTCGACGCCGCCATCCTGTCGCCGCCGGCGATCTGGGAGGCGTCCGGGCACCTGGCCAACTTCACCGACCCCCTGGTCGACTGCCGGGTGTGCCACAACCGGTTCCGGCTCGACAAGCTCGACGACCCCGACGTGTGCCCCAACTGCGCCAGCCGCGACAGCTTCACCGAGGCCCGCCAGTTCAACCTCATGTTCAAGACCTACGCCGGCCCGGTGGAGGAGGACGCCGCCGTCGCCTACCTGCGGCCGGAGACGGCGCAGGGCATGTTCGTCAACTTCGCCAACGTCCTGCAGACCACCCGCAAGCGGCCGCCGTTCGGCATCGCCCAGGTGGGCAAGAGCTTCCGCAACGAGATCACGCCCCAGAACTGGATCTTCCGCACCCGGGAGTTCGAGCAGATGGAGCTCGAGTTCTTCGTGCCCCCGGCCGAGGGCCCCCGCTGGCACGAGTACTGGTGCGCCGAGCGGCTGGCCTGGTACCGCGAGCTGGGCATGCCCAGCGACCGGCTCCGCCTCCGGGCCCACGGCCCCGACGAGCTCTCCCACTACTCGGCCGGCACCAGCGACGTCGAGTACCTGTTCCCGTGGGGCTGGGACGAGCTCGAGGGCATCGCCAACCGCACCGACTACGACCTGCGCCAGCACGCGGCTCACTCGGGTGAGCGGCTCGACTACTTCGACCCGGCCACGGGCGAGCGCTATGTCCCCCACGTCATCGAGCCGGCGGCCGGCGCCACCCGCACCATGGCGGCCTTCCTGCTGGCCGCCTACGACGAGGACGAGATCGGCGGCGAGCGCCGGGTCGTGCTGCGCCTCCATCCCCGCCTGGCCCCCTACAAGGTGGCCGTCCTGCCGCTCTCCAAGAAGGACACGCTCATCCCCCTGGCCAAGGAGCTGTTCGGCCGCCTGGCCCGCCACCACATGGTCGACTACGACGACACCCAGTCGATCGGGCGGCGCTACCGGCGCCAGGACGAGATCGGCACGCCCCTGGCCGTCACCGTCGACTTCGAGTCCCTGGAGGACGGGGCGGTCACCATCCGCGACCGCGACACGACCGAGCAGGTCAGGGTGAAGGTGGACGAGCTGGTCGACGAGGTGGGCGCCCGCCTGGGGCTGTAAGCCACGACCCGTGGCCGGTCGCCTCGAGCCGTAGCGCCCTGCTCACGGGCTCGACGGGCGGGCGTACCATCGCGCCCGTGCCCCTCGTGTATGCCTTCGACCACAAGCACCGCCGCCCGCCCATGGAGATGAAGGACCTTCTCGGGGGCAAGGGCGCCAACCTGGCTGAGATGACCAGCGTGCTCGGCCTGCCCGTGCCGCCCGGGTTCACCATCACCACCGAAGCTTGCCGGGCCTACATGTACGACGGCTGGCCCGAGGGCCTCGACGCCGAGGTCGCCAAGCAGGTCCGCAAGCTGGAGAAGACCATGGGCCGCAAGCTGGGCGACCCCAACGACCCCCTGCTCGTGAGCGTGCGCTCCGGCGCCAAGTTCTCGATGCCCGGGATGATGGACACCGTCTTGAACCTCGGCCTGAACGACCGCAGCGTCGAGGGGTTGGCGGCGGCCACCAGCAACGAGCGGTTCGCCTACGACAGCTACCGGCGCTTCATCTCCATGTACGGCCGCATCGTGCTGGGGCTGGAGGGCGGTCCCTTCGAGGACGAGCTCGAGAAGGCCAAGGAGTCGGTCTCGGCCCGCACCGACGCCGACGTTCCGGCGCCGCAGCTGCGCGAGCTGTGCGAGACGTACAAGGAGATCGTCCGCTCGGAGACGGGCGCCCCGTTCCCGCAGGACCCGATGGATCAGCTCCGGGGCGCCATCGAGGCGGTGTTCAAGAGCTGGAACGGCGCCCGGGCCCGGGCCTACCGGGTGCGGGAGCGCATCAGCCACGACCTCGGCACGGCCGTCAACGTGCAGACGATGGTGTTCGGCAACCGGGACGACAACTCGGGCACCGGGGTGGGCTTCACCCGCAACGCGGCCACCGGCGAGAACCGGCCCTACGGCGACTTCCTCATCAACGCCCAGGGCGAAGACGTGGTGGCCGGCATCCGCAACACCGAAGACCTCGACGCCCTGGGCGGCCACTTCCCGGCCATCAAGAAGGAACTGCTCACCATCTTCGACCGGCTCGAGGCGCACTACAAGGACATGTGCGACACCGAGTTCACCATCGAGCAGGGCAAGCTCTGGATGCTGCAGACCCGGGTGGGCAAGCGCACCGGCGTGGCCGCCCTGCGCATGGCCGTCGACATGACCAAGGGCCGGCGGTGGAAGATCTCCAAGGAAGAGGCGATCAGCCGCATCACGGCCGACCACCTCGACCAGGTGCTCCACCCGCAGTTCGCCAGCTCCAACCTCAAGGTGCTCACCAAGGGCCTGGGGGCGTCGCCGGGCGCGGCCGTCGGCAAGGCCTACTTCGACGCCGACGACGCCGCCGCCGCCGGCGGGCGGGGCGAGCCCGTCGTCCTCGTACGCAGCGAGACCAGCCCCGAGGACGTCCACGGGATGATGGCCTCCAAGGGGATCCTCACCGCCCGCGGCGGGCTGGTGAGCCACGCCGCCGTGGTGGCCCGCGGATGGGGCACGCCGGCGGTGGTGGGCGCCGAAGCGGTGAAGATCTCGGGCAAGTCGTTCACGGTGGGCGACGTCACCGTGAAAGAGGGCGACATGATCTCCATCGACGGCACCACCGGCCAGGTGGTGCTGGGCGAGGTCGAGCTCAGCAGCGCCTCGCCGCCGGCCGAGTTCGAGACCATCCTCGGGTGGTCCGACCAGATCCGCAAGGGCCGCCTGGGCGTGCGGGCCAACGCCGACAACGGGCCCGACGCCACCAACGCCCGCCGCTTCGGCGCCGAGGGCATCGGGCTGTGCCGCACCGAGCACATGTTCCTGGGCGAGGACCGCCTGCCGGTGGTGCGCCGCATGATCCTGGCCGACAACGACGACGAGGAGGCCGAGGCCCTCGAGGAGCTCCGTCGGGTGCAGAAGGAGGACTTCGTCGAGATCCTCAGGGCCATGGACGGGCTGCCCGTCACCGTGCGCCTGCTCGACCCGCCCCTGCACGAGTTCCTTCCTCCCATCGACGAGCTCGAGATCAAGGAGGCCACCAAGGGGCTGTCCGACGAGGAGCGCAAGCTGCTGGCCGCGGCCCGCTCGTGGCACGAGTTCAACCCGATGCTCGGCACCCGCGGCGTGCGCCTCGGTGTCCTCCGGCCGGGCCTCTACGGCATGCAGGTGCGGGCGCTGATGGAGGCGGCGGCGCAGCGGGCGGCCGAGGGCGGCAAGCCGGTCGTCGAGATCATGATCCCGCTCACCGTCACCCGGGAGGAGCTGCACGAGGCCCGGGGGTGGGTCGAGGACGCCATCGCCGAGGCCGGCGTCCAGGCGGCGGGCAACGGTCGTGGTCGCAGCAAGCAGCCCGCGGTCACCATCGGCACCATGGTCGAGACGCCCCGGGCGGCCATCCGGGCCGACGAGATCGCCGAGGAGGCCGACTTCTTCAGCTTCGGCACCAACGACCTCACCCAGATGACGTTCGGCTTCAGCCGGGACGACGTCGAGGGCCGGATGATGGCCACCTACCTGGAGAAGGGCCTGCTCAAGCGCAACCCGTTCGAGACGGTGGACGCCGGCGGGGTGGGCGAGCTGGTGCGCGTCGGCACCGAGCGGGGCCGGTCCACCAAGCCCAACCTCAAGGTCGGGGTGTGCGGCGAGCACGGGGGCGACCCCGAGTCGATCCAGCTCTTCTTCGACGCCGGCCTCGACTACGTGAGCTGCAGCCCGTTCCGGGTGCCCATCGCCCGGCTGTCGGCCGCCCAGGCCGTGCTGTCCGTCGGCGGCTCCGACACCCGCTGACCCGGCCTCAACCGTTCTGGCCGGCGATCCTGCTCACCGGCCCTGTTCGGGCGCGGAGGACTTCTGCCAGAACGGGATGAGGGAGTAACCGGGCCCGGCACCGGGCAGAATGACCCCCACAATGTCTGCGCTTGTGGCGACCCTGCACGCCCCCGTCCTCGCCGCCGGGTCGGGCGGGAGCGACGGCAACTTCGCCGACCTCTCGGTTGCCTGGTACGAGTGGGTCGGGCTGATCGCCTTCATCTTCGTGCTGCTGCTCGTCGACCTGCTGGTGTTCCACCGGCGCGCCCACGAGATCAAGACCAAGGAAGCGGCCATCGAGTCGGCGGGCTGGATCTCGATCGGCCTGCTGTTCGGGCTGGTGGTGTGGGGCCTGTACGGCGGGCAGGCCACGGGCGAGTACTACGCCGGCTTTCTGATCGAGAAGTCGCTCAGCGTCGACAACGTGTTCGTGTGGGCGCTGATCTTCACCTACTTCGCCGTACCGGGGAAGTACCAGCACCGGACCCTGTTCTGGGGGATCTTCGGCGCCCTCGTGCTGCGGGCCGTCTTCATCTTCGCCGGTGTCGCCCTGCTCGAGAGCTTCTGGTGGTTGCTGTTCGTGTTCGGCGGCTTCCTCATCATCACCGGCATCCGCCTCGTCCGGAAGAACGAGGAGGTGCACCCGGAGAACAACCCGGTGCTGAAGGTGGTGCAACGGATGGTGCCCAGCACCCACGAGTACGACGGCCAGAAGCTGTTCACCAAGCAGAACGGCAAGCGGCTGGCCACGCCGCTGTTCGCCGTCCTCGTGCTCATCGAGGCCACCGACGTCGTGTTCGCCGTCGACTCGGTGCCCGCCGTGCTGGCCGTGAGCCGCGAGCAGATCATCGTGTTCGCCTCGAACGCCTTCGCCATCCTGGGCCTGCGCGCCCTGTACTTCCTGCTGGCCGACCTGCACAGCCGGTTCCACTACCTGCAGCTCGGCCTGGCCGTCATCCTCGTCTACGTGGGCATCAAGATGATCGCCACCCACTGGTACCACATCCCCACGCCGCTCTCGCTGGGCTTCATCGCCCTCGTCCTGGCGGTGTCGATCTACGCCTCGCTCAAGCGTCCGTTGCCGCCCGAGGCCATCGACGGGGAGGCCGAGCCGGGCGTCGAGCGGGCCGAGCCGGGGGTCGAGCCGGGCCTCGAGCGGGCCGAGCCGGGGCTCGAACGGGCCGAGCCGGGCGTCGAGCGGGCGCCGGCGCCGCCCCGCGAACGCACCCACTGAAGTCCCGGGCCAGGGCCTCGCCCCGGCGGTAGCGTCCACCGGATGGCCATCGCCGACGACGACCTCGAGCGCGTGCGGGCCGCCGTGGGCATCGTCGAGGTCGTCGGCCAGCACGTCCAGCTCAAGCGGGTGGGCCGGCGGTGGCAGGGGCTCTGCCCGTTCCACGCCGAGAAGACGCCGTCGTTCAGCGTCAACGAGGAAGGCGGGCTGTACTACTGCTTCGGCTGCGGCAAGGGCGGTGACCTCATCAGCTTCGTGCGAGAGGTCGAGCACACCGACTTCGTCGGCGCCGTCGAATACTTGGCCGGCAAGGCCGGCATCACCCTGCGGTACTCCAACGAGGTCGAGTCCCGCGAGCGCCAGCGCCGCAAGCAGCTCGTCGCCGCCATGGAACGGGCCGTCGAGTGGTACCACGACCGCCTGTGCCGGGGTGACGACGGCGGACCGGCCCGGGCCTACCTGCGCAGTCGGGGCATCGACGGCGAGCTCGTGCGCCAGTTCCGGCTGGGATGGGCGCCCGACGGCTGGGACGAGCTGGCCCGGGCCCTGCGCCTGCCCGACGACGTCCTCACCGGTACCGGCCTGGGGTTCCTGAACCGGCGCCAGCGCCCGCAGGACAGCTTCCGGGGCCGGGTGATGTTCCCGATCTTCTCCGAGGCGGGCGAGCCGGTGGCCTTTGGCGGGCGGGTCCTGCCCGGGTCCACCGATCCGGCCAAGTACAAGAACTCACCCGAGACCGCGGTCTACGCCAAGTCCCGCACGCTGTACGGACTCAATTGGGCCAAGGCCGACGTCGTCAGCGCCGGTGAGATCGTGGTGTGCGAGGGGTACACCGACGTCATCGGCTTCTTCCGCGCCGGTGTCCGGCGCGCCGTGGCCACCTGCGGCACGGCCCTCACCGAGGACCACGTCCGGCTGATGAAACGCTTCGCCGGCCGCATCGTGTTGGCCTTCGACGCCGACGAGGCCGGCCAGAGCGCCGCTGCTCGCGTCTATGAGTGGGAGGGCGCCCACGGCATCGAGATGCTGGTGGCCGCCCTGCCCCGGGGCAGCGACCCGGCCGACCTGGCCCGGCGCGACCCGGCGGCCCTGGCGATGGCGGTGCGCGACGCCCGGCCCTTCCTCGGGTTCCGGGTCGGACGGGCGTTGGCCTCGGCCAAGCTCGACACGCCCGAGGCCCGGGCCCGGGCGGCCGAGGGCGCGCTGGCGGTGATCGCCGAGCACCCCAACGAGATCGTGCGCCGGGAGTACGCCAGCCAGGTGGCGGTGCGCTGCGGGCTCCCCCCCGCCGACCTCGTGCGCCTGGCCGAGCGGCGGGTGCGCCAGCCCCATGTCCGCCCGGCGGCGGCCCCACCCCAGCTCGACGACAGCGCCGAGGTGGTGGCGCTGCGGCTGCTGGTGCACCGCTTCGCCGACATCGCCCCCTACCTCACCGAGGCCCTGTTCTTCGAGCCGACGACCCTGGGCGCGTTTCGTGCCATGGCCGCCACCGTCGCCGAGCTGCCCGACGCGCCGGTGAGCGAGGTCGTCCACCGGGCCATCGAGCGGGCCGCGCCCGGCGCCAAGGAGCTGCTCACCCGGCTGGCGGTGGACGACGTCGAACCCGACGTCGACGCCCTCGCCGAGGCCCACAGCCTCATCGCGGTGGTCGCCCGGCGGGAGTGGCAGCGTCAGGCGGCGGCGGCCGCGGCGTCGGGGAACGTGGCGGCCGCGGCCGAGCTGGGCGGTGTGCGCCTCGCCATCGACCGCCTGGCCGCCGGAGACGCAGATGACGGGTCGGTTCTCGCGGGCGAGTTGCTAACGTGGCTCGACGGCTGCGTCGAGGAGCGTGGATGACGCAAGGGGCGCATGCGGAGGTTCCCGAGGCCGGCGGGCTGGAGGGGGTCGCCGGCTGGTCACATCTCGTTGCCAAGGGCCGCCGCGCGGGCGTGCTCGGCCTCGAAGACATCCTCGCCGTCCTGAAGGACGTCGAGCTGTCCGAGGACCTCATCACGACCGTGCGGAGCCGCCTGGCCGCCGAGGGGATCACCATCGACGAAGGCGTCGACGAGGTCGACCCCGACGACGTCGCCCTCGTGCAGGTGGCGGGCGACGAGGTGGCGGCGAGCGAGACCGTAGACGTTGTCGTCGACGACGACATCGCCGAGGCCGTCGTCACGCTGCCCCCCGGCACGCGACCTGCCGATACCGCGCTGCCCGAGGTCGGCCTGCCCGAGGTCGGCCATCCCGACGGCGGCCTGCCCGACGGCGCCGCCGTCATCGAGGCCCGGGCGCCCCGTCGCCGGCCGGCCCGCCCGCCCACCACCGACCGGGGCGACTCCAGCACGGCCGACACCGTGCGCATGTACCTCAAGGAGATCGGCCGGGTCCACCTGCTCGACGCCCAGGAGGAAGTCGAGCTGGCCAAGCGCATCGAGTCCGGCGCGCTCGCTCGCGAGCGCCTGGTCACCGAGGCGCCCCCCACCGGGCGGGGCCATCCCGACGAGCACCGGCTGCGACGCAAGGTGGCCGACGGCGAGGTGGCCAAGACCGGCCTCATCCAGGCCAACCTGCGCCTGGTCGTGTCGATTGCCAAGCGATACGTGGGCCGGGGGATGCTGTTCCTCGACCTCATCCAGGAAGGCAACCTCGGCCTCATGCGGGCGGTCGAGAAGTTCGATTACACCAAGGGCTTCAAGTTCTCCACCTACGCCACCTGGTGGATCCGCCAAGCGATCACCCGGGCCATCGCCGACCAGGCCCGCACCATCCGCATCCCCGTGCACATGGTCGAGAGCATGAACCGGGTCATGCGGGTGCAGCGTCAGATGGCCCAAGAGCTCGAGCGCGAGCCCACCATCGACGAGCTGGCCGAGAAGACGGGCCTCACCCCCGAGCGGGTGCGGGAGATCCAGCGCATCGCCCAGGACCCCCTCAGCCTCGACTCGCCGGTGGGGGAGGAGGACGATTCCAACCTCAGTGACTTCATCGAGGACGCCGGCGCCGACGCGCCCGCCGAGGTGGCCACACGGCGGATGCTGGCGGCGGCCGTCGAGGAGGCGCTCGACGAGCTGTCCGATCGGGAGAAAGAGGTCGTGCGGCTGCGGTTCGGGCTGGTCGACGGCCAGGCCCGCACGCTGGAGGAGGTGGGGAAGGAGTTCGGCGTCACCCGTGAACGCATCCGCCAGATCGAGGCCAAGACCCTGGCCAAGCTCCGCCACCCCCAGCGCAGCCAGAAACTGAAGGAGTTCCTCGACACCGAGTAGAGGGCGAGCGGGCGGGGCGAACTCCATGCCCCCTCGTCATGCTGGACGTCACGGGCTAGCGGGGACGGATCGCCGATCGGGAGCGGGCCCGGGAACTGCGGGCGCAAGCATGGACGCTGCAGGAGATCGCCGACGAGGTCCGCGCCTCGCGTGGGCACGTGTCCGTTTGGGGGCGAGACGTCGAATTCGGTCGCGCTACCGCGGCGGCCGTGGTGCTGGCCGCAATGGGCCGAACCAGCTGCAGGCCGCCAAGTACGCCACAGCCTTCTGGTCGGACGTCGCGGCGATCCCGGTCCACCAGTTCGGCTCGACACGTGCAGCACGACACACCGAGCGATCATGGGCTTGGCGACCGGGCTGCTAGCGTCGACGTGCTTTCCGGGGTAGCTCAACTGGTAGAGCAGCGCACTGTTAATGCGAAGGTTTTGTGGGTTCGAGTCCCACCCCCGGAGCTCCCTCAGGCCAGGGCCAGTAGCTCAGTGGTCAGAGCAGGCGACTCATAATCGCTCGGTCGCAGGTTCGATCCCTGCCGAGCCCACGCGCCGCCGGCGGCCTAGTGTCGGATCGACAGCACTACCCGAG